>NZ_QGHD01000016.1 GCF_003148885.1 Hallerella porci
AAAATCGAGTTGAAAAAACATCGCTTTGATTTTGCTTTTCGCTTCTTCAATTTTGAAATTTCAAAGCTCTTTTTTTAGCTAACAAAAACTAAATGTCACCGTTTATTTGACAGAACCAGCGCGCTGCGCGCGAAATCTATAATTTTGCAGCGAAGCTGCCATTATTTCGAATTGTTAATTGTGCATTGTTAATTGTACATTGTTTCTGCAAGATCCTTCGCTCCATTTCATTGCGTTTAGGATGACACGGAAGGCGTAACGTTTCGTTCAGGATGACACGCAGGCGGCATTCACACTTGAAGCATCAGCATTTCTACAATTCCGTGGTATACTTGCGGGCATTCGATTTGCATGATGGTTGCAATCTTGTTTCCGGCATCTTTTGAAGAAGGACCGCAATGATATAGCCGTTCATTAGATTTTCCGTAATCCAGAAAAATATAGCGGTCATGGAATTTGCCGCAAGTCCGCTGCACAGACAATTGAACATCTGGGCGCGCCACCTTAAAATCAGCAATCACATTTTTAGTCAACTGTTCTGAGCCACGTTCATCGCTAAAAATTTGCACCTCAACATTTTTTGCAATTCCGCGAAGCAGGTCTAGCGTTTTTACGCCCACATAGTCATCGATAATGATAACGGAGTTTTTCGCTAACGCATAAATCTGCGTGTAGGCGACATCGGCTTCAAGTTTTTTGCCGTTTAGAATCAAGAAATGCTTGTAAGTCGTTGGATCGACGAAATTGTCCATCACTTTTTGCAAGTCCTGCCGGATTTCAACAATTTCGTTTGAATTTCGCTCCGTCTGAACTGCAATTTCTGCAAGTTTTGCGCTGTCGTAACCAAACACAGGCTGGTTTTCAATGATAAAGTCCTTCATCTGCTTGAACAAACGAATCAAGGCGGTACTTTGTTTTATAGCCAATTCGCCTTTAAGGACTGTCATCAGCATATAAATGCCCTGTTCAGTGAATGCATAATGTGGCTTTCTTGAGCCTCCCCAACTTGAAGCCGATTTTTTCGGCATCAAGTTCTCATATTCCTCTTTTCTAAGCAAAAAAACGGAAATCTTCTGCAAACCGATCTTCGTTATTTTTCACCTGTTCGTTGAATCTTTTTGTCTCATACCCATAAATTTCTGCCAAATCGGCATCAAGCATTACCTTCAAGCCACGAATCGTGTAAATCCGAGACTTGAGAAGATTTTCATCGATTAAAGAAACCTGCTGTTCAACTCCAATCGTTTTAGTCTTTTTCATTTTAACTCCTTCCTCGCCGACAAGCAAAAAACAGCAAGGATTATCATGTTTGAAAAGAATATAATAAAAGTTGGATGTCAAAAAATGACAAAGAAGGGGAACGTGCAATTTTCTTTCTATAAAATCAATCATTCAAAAAAAAATCAATTACTAATCACACTCAGGGAGTCAAACCTTTTCTTTCAAAAAATCTTTCATCGTGTTTACCATTTCTAAGACCTGCAACGGTTTTGCAAAATGTGCATTCATGCCGACTTTCAAAGCATTCTTTTTGTCTTCTTCAAAAGCGTTTGCAGTCATCGCAAAAATCGGAATATTTCGTTTTTCATCTTTGAAATTTCGAATCAATTTCGTTGCTTTGTAACCATCCATATTGGGCATTTGAATGTCCATCAAAATGAAATCAAATTCGTGCGGTTTTGATTTTAAAAGCATATCCACACATTCAACGCCATCGCGTGCGCGCTCAAATTCAAATCCATATTCTTTCAAAAGTTCCACCGTAATTTCGGCATTTAAATCATTATCTTCGGCGAGTAAAATTTTTTTGCCTTGAAATAAATCTTTTGAAATTTCGCTTTTCACAATTTGATGAATATCGCTTTCGTGCGCCTTTCTGTGCGGGAGCGTAACGATAAACGAAGTGCCTTTTCCAAGTTCACTTTTCACATCGATTGAACCATTCATTAAATTCACCAAATGTTTTACAATCGACATGCCAAGGCCTGTGCCTTCGATGCGATTTTTTTCCGAATGATGCTCGCGCGAAAATTCATCGAAAATCACTTTCAAAAATTCAGGGCTCATGCCAATTCCAGAATCCGAAATCGTCGTCTGAATAATCGCATAGCCTTCGAGATGCGAAGGAATTTCTTTGGTGTCAATCAAAACGGTGCCGCCTTCGGGCGTGTATTTGATGGCGTTCGACATTAAATTCAAAAAGACTTCTTTAATTTTTACCGTATCGCAACACACAAATTTTGTCTGAATATCGATAGAACTTTTTATCGTGATATTTTTCCGCATCGTCGTGCTGATTTCCGAGCGTTCGCGTTCAATTTCTGTAATATCGCGAATCGCAATGAGCATGTGTTCTTCGTTTGGATTTTGATTGTTGATTGTGAATTTTCCTTGCAAGCGTTTTGGCGTTTTCGCAACCACGGCGTCATATTCGATGTAAAAATTTTTCTAACTTTTTAAAACGCGTTTTAAAACATCTAAACGAGTCGCCTCGATAAAGCGCGCTTGATATACGGAATCATTTCGGGCTCAATTTTACTTCCCGGAGCGCGAAAATCCGAAGTGGATTTTTCTAAGCCATCGACGACATAAATGAGTTCGCCCGCTTCATTTTTTGTTGCGGTATAAAGATAACGGATTCCTTTAAAATTTCGAATTTCATTTAATTGTTTTTGAATTTCCACATAACGCGGGTCATTCATATCCGATTCAGAACGGAACTTTTCAAAATCTTCTGCAGAAAATTTCTGCGAAAGCAAATCAAAAACCGATTCCGCGCGTAATTGATTGCGAGCAATTCCCGATTCCAAAATTTCACCCGA
This sequence comes from Hallerella porci, assembly GCF_003148885.1. Taxonomy (NCBI): domain Bacteria; kingdom Pseudomonadati; phylum Fibrobacterota; class Fibrobacteria; order Fibrobacterales; family Fibrobacteraceae; genus Hallerella; species Hallerella porci. Next base: position 2,823 of record NZ_QGHD01000016.1, read on the forward strand.
AAAATTCCGCTGCAAAATCAATGTGTAAACGACGACCAAAAGGACGATAAACAGCACAAAAGCGATAAACGAAAACAGCCCGCGTTTCGCATTATTCGTTTTCAAAATTTTGTGCCAAATCCAATTTGACAAAGGCATCACAGCGATCCTTTTCCCAAAAGGGCGTTCTGATTTATGATTGTATATAAACTAATTTTTTTATTTTTACTTTCTCCAAATTTCAATTTGATTTTCGCCTGTAAAATTGGAAATTCTAGCCGAATTTTGCTTGCAAAATCTTTTTTTCTCACATTTTTTATATAGATTATTCAAAAAAAGGACGCAAATTATGGATGCATTATCGTGGAACGAAATTGAAAAATCGATGCAATTTTCACGAATCGGTACATGGAAAATTGAAATTGCACCCGATGCTGCTCCGCGTTTCTATGCCGATGACATTATGGATGAACTCATTGGCGTTCCCCAAGGAATTTCTCCCGAAGGACGTTTTACATTTCACCGCGCTCACATTCATCCCGGCGATTTGCAACTCTTTTTAGATTACTCCAATAAACTCGTTTCCGAACGTGCAGAAATTGTTTATCGTTATCAGCACCCAACTCTCGGCGAAATGTTTGTGCGCTGCGGCGGAAAACGCGATGAAAATGTTCAAAATTGCATTTGCCTTTACGGAACTCACCAAGACATTTCCGATTCCATTCGCATGGAAAAATCAAAACTTGCAGAGCAGCGCCTCGCTGAACAGAACAGACTTCTTCGCAGAGAAAAAGAACAGCAAGAAGAAGAAAGCCGCGCCCGTTCTACATTCTTATTCAATATGAGTCACGATTTGCGGACGCCGATGAATGCGATTATCGGCTACGCCAATTTGATGGAACATCATTTCGAAAAGCGCGAACTCATCGCAGACTATTTGCAAAAATTGCAGAAAGCAAGTTCGTTTATGCTCGACCTTTTAAATAGCATTCTCGAAATGAGCCGCATCGAAAATGGCAAAGAAACGCTGCACTTAGCGCCGACAAATTTTGACAAAATCATTCACACGTTAGATATTGTGATGGAAAGTGCGTTAAAAGAAAAGAAGTTGCATTATCAAAAAGAAATTTCGATAACGCACAAAAATATCGTCTGCGATTCTTTAAAAGTCCGCGAAATTTTTCTCAACATTTTAAGCAACGCTGTCAAATATACTCCAGAAGGCGGAAATATTCTTTGGCATTTAGAAGAACTTCCGACCGAAAAAGCAAATGCAGCGAAATTTTCTGCGACAATTTGTGACAATGGAATTGGAATCAGTTCCGAATATTTGCCGCATCTTTTTGAACCATTTTCCCGCGAGCACAATTCTTCGGAATCGGGAATTTCGGGAACCGGTCTCGGGCTGCCGATTGTCAAATTCCTCGTCGATTCAATGGACGGAGAAATTTCCGTCGAAAGTGAATCGGGCAAAGGTTCAAAAATTACTGTCACGCTTATCTTCCCGATTGCAAAAGAAAAATCGTCCGAAAAAAATAGAAACGAACACGATTTAAAATCTCTCGCCGGAAAACGCATTCTCCTCGCCGAAGATAACGAGCTCAACGCCGAAATTGCGCTCACCCTTTTACACAATTTAGGCTTCTGCACAGAACTCGCCAAAGACGGAAAAATTGCGCTCGATATGCTCCAAGAAAAACCCGTCGGCTATTACGATTTGATTTTAATGGACATTCAAATGCCGAATATGAACGGCTACAAAGCAACCGAATGCATCCGTCACTTGCAAGATGAACGCGCCCGCATTCCCATCATCGCGATGACCGCAAACGCATTCGACGAAGACCGCGAAGCCTCTCTCGCCGCGGGCATGAACGCGCACTTAGCTAAACCCATCGATGTAGAAAAATTGATCAAAACAATTGGGGAAGTGCTCGCCTAATTCAAATGCAAAATTTTTAAGTGTCTTTTCGTAAAATTTTTAAATATTCTTCGTAACTATAGACGCGCTTTCGCAATGCATTCGTCGTTTCTTTTAAAATGCCTAACGCCTGCAATTTTTGAATTGCATGGGAAGCCGTATTAAAACTAATTTGCAAATCCGAAGCAATCCGTTTTATTTCAATAATCGGATGCATTTCTAAATAATCAAAAACCATTTTAATCGTATTTTTCTGACGATTGGATTTAGGTAAAATTTTCAAATTTTTTTGATGCAATTTCACCAGAGCTTCAATACTTTGCAAGGAATCTTTTGCCGCAGCCGAAACCGCTTCTAAGAAAAAGTAAATCCACTGTTCATAATTTCCACTTCTCCGAACTTCCGAAATGCGATCGTAATATTCGACTTGATTTTTTTTCAAAAAATAAGAAATGTAAATGACGGGTTTAGAAAGTAAACCTTGCTCCATTAAATAAAGTAAAATAATGAGTCTGCCAACGCGTCCGTTTCCATCTAAAAACGGATGTATTGTTTCAAACTGATAATGAATTAAAGCGATTCGAATCAATGCATCATCATCTTGATTTTCATTGATAAATTTTTCTAATGCAAAAAGAGCTGCGTTCATGTCCTCGACATTCGGAGGAATATAGCGCGCCTCTTTAAGCGAACAATTTAAGCCGCCAATCCAATTTTGCGTTTTACGAAATTCACCCGGAGATTTTTCTTGACCTCGAACATGATTCATCAATTTGTGATGTATTTCGCAAAAAAAACGATTACACAAAGGAAAATTTTTTAAACGATCTAACGCATAATGACAAGCGGAAATGTAATTGATTACTTCAGAAACATCTAAATTATGCGATTCATTTTCGGGGTCTAAAATATCATCCAATGTGCATTGAGTTCCTTCAATTTGAGAAGAAATCAGAGCTTCTTTTCGAACATACATCGAAATAAATAAATTGACATCGGGAATATATTTTGCCGCTGCATCAAGTTCTATCAGATTTCGATTCGCCTCCAATAAAATCTGAGTCATTTTGCCATCTATTTGAATGGCTGGTTCAGGAGGTAAATTTGTAGGCTTAAACGAGAAGTATTCTGCTTCTCCACTAAGATTTTTTACAAATTGCCCAGCGCGATTCATTGGAAACCTTTTGAAATTACTCGGAATAATTTAGTTTTTTATTTCAACAAATCAAGACTTTTTGAAATAAAATATCAATTTTTGCATTTTTATTTCAAATAACTAAGCACTTTTTGAAATAAGAGAATGAAAATTTTAGATTTATTTCAAATTTTAGTAATAAAAAAAAGCAGGCGGAAAAAGCCTGCTCAATCGTTTTGAAAAATTTCTACGCTAATTTTTTGAGGATTTCTTTGACGCGCTCGTATTCGATTTTTGTTTTTTCAAAAAGTTCTTGCGAACCTTCGAAAGATCTTCCGCATAATGCTTCGGTGAGATTGCTGCTCACTTCTTGCAGTTGCGTAAAGCCTAAATTTAAGCAGATGCCTTTTAATGTATGCGCGCCACGAAACGCTTGTTCAGCGTCTTGTTTTGCATAACCTTCTTCGATAATGGAGAAGCTCGGATCCTCTAAAAATTTGAGAGCAAAACGTTTTACCAACGCTTCGTTCATGAGACGCTTCACGGTGCCTTCATAATCGGCGTTTAATTCTGCATAGCATTCTTTGACATTCATAAAAATTCCTTTGCCCGAGGCAATTTAAAATAACTTCTCGGATTTGTGTTTAAGCCACTTTTTCTGCTTGATGCGATTTATCCGCAAGCGCTTCGAATTCTGCTTTGGCTTCGTGGAAACATTCCAAAAGTTTTGGATTGAAAATGCCGCAGTCGCCTTTCATAATCATCTGGAACGCTTCATCTTTGCTGAATGCGCCTTTGTAAACGCGCTTCGAAACGAGAGCGTCGTAAACGTCTGCGATAGAAACGAGCTGCGCCGAAATCGGAATTTCTTCGCCTTTGAGTCCATCGGGATAACCGCGACCGTCATAGCGTTCGTGATGATGACGACAAATTTCATAGCTCGCTTTGCTGTAAACTTCATCCCATACATTGGTAATGCGTTCGAGCATTTCACAACCGCGAGTTGTATGCGTTTTCATATACTCAAATTCTTCGATGGTGAGTTTTCCCGGTTTGAGCAAAACGTTATCGGCAATCGCAATTTTTCCAATGTCGTGTAACGCACTTGCGGCGACGATAATCCGAATTTTTTCGGGAGTGAGATGATATTCCGGATAAATTTTTGCGACCCATTTCGCTAAAATTTCGGTGAATCCTTTGACGCATTTAATGTGTTGTCCGCTTTCGAGGCTGCGGCCTTCGACGATTTCACCTAAGACATCGATAATTTTTTCGTTATTTTCGCGGAGTTTAAGCGCTTGCGCTTCGAGCAATTCATTTTGACGCTGCAACGTGCGCATTTGACTTGTGACTTTGCTTTCGAGCGCATTACGATGCAAGAAAAGTTCAACGACATTGCGGACGCGGCGCTGCACCGTCGCCGAGTCAAAGGGTTTGCGGATAAAGTCCGAGACGCCCATCGAAAGGCAACGATTTTCGGCTTCGCTCGACGATTCGGCGCTAATGATTAAAACCGGAATGCGGTCAATCATTTTTTCTTGCTGCATAAACGAAAGAACATCGTAGCCGTTTTTATTTGGCATATTTAAATCGAGTAAAACGCCGACGATTTCGTCTTTATTCACTTTTAATTTTTGAATTCCCAAATCCCCATCTTCTGCGACTTCGATTTCATATTCGCCTTCCAAAATCACAGAAAGCATGTCACGATTCAGTTCCATATCATCGATGATAAGTACTTTATCTGCCATTCTAACTCCAGCAAGTCGTGAGAATTTTCAATAAATTTAATTTATAAACAAAAAAATGGAATTTTTTCACTTCATTTTTTACCGACAAATTAACATTTTTGTTCTTTATCAAAATTCGATTTAGCAAAAAAAATTTCTTCCAAATTCTGCGAAAAAATTTTGCGTTTTGCAGGAAAATTTTTGCATAAAAAAACTCCCGCAGAAAATTTCTGCGAAAGTTTTTCGAAATTTAAATTGTCAAAATTTGAGAAGAAAAAATGCGTTACCAAACAAATTTTGCATCGGAAAGACGACGTTTAATTTCGTCCATGAGCGCAATTTCTGCGGCTTCGGTATCCGCCATAAACGTGACGCTAAAACGGATGAAATGACCCGCATCGTCCCAAGGCACTGTGGAAATTTGCTTTTCGCGGATAAGCCACTGCGAAAAATCTTCGGCGGTGTTAAATGTTGCTCCGCCTTCAATTCCCTTCGGCGCTTGCGCGTACAAGTAGAAACTTCCCTTTGGCTTTTTGACTTTGAAGCCGACTTCGGAAAGTGCTTTGACGAGCAAATTGTGGCGGCGCGAATACTTTGCAACAGTGCGTTCTGTAATCGATGGCGTTGAGAGCGCTTGCACGCCCGCATACTGAATCGCTTTGAATTGTCCCGAGTCATTGTTGTCTTTGACGCAAGCAAATCCCTTCACCACTTTTTCGTTGCCCGCGACAAATCCGAGACGCCAACCCGTCATGTTGAAAGCCTTCGAAAGCGATTGAATTTCAACGCCGACTTCTTTTGCGCCTGGAATAGAAAGGAAGCTGAGAGGCGCATAACCGTCGAAGGTGAGCGCTGCGTAGGCGGCATCCGAAATCACGATGATTTCATTTTTCTTGGCGAAGTCGATGACCTTGCGGAAAAATTCTGGAGTCGCTACAGCGCCCGTCGGATTGTTCGGATAATTCATGTAGAAAAGTTTTGCACGCTTTGCGATGTCAGCGGGAACTGAATCCAGATCCGGCAAAAAATCATTTTCGGGAAGAAGCGGAAGTTGATAAACTTCGCCGCCGAGAAATTTCGTCATCGTAGCGAGGACGCCGTAACCCGGAACCGTTACAATCGCCACATCGCCCGGATTGATGAATGCTTGCGGAATCATCGCGAGCGCAGGCTTTGAACCGATGCTATGGCAAATTTCGGTCTGCGGATTTAAGCCGTGCACGCCGAAAACGGTCTGCATATAATTCGCCGCCGCTTCTTGAAATGGAAGAATTCCATTGTCCGAGTAACCGCGATTTTCGCGTTTCTTCGCTTCGGCATAAAGGCGTTCTACGGCTGTTGAATCCGCCATCCAATCGGGTTCCCCAACGCCCATATCGATAATCGGCGTTTCGGGATGTTCCTTTTCGGCTGCGCGACGCGCGCGCTTGATTTTTTCAAACTTGTAAAGGACGGTTCCCAGGCCAAAGGTTTTCCCGCCGATACGGTCTGCAAAAAGATTCTGAATATAATCGGACATAAAGTCTCCGGTGTTAGAATTTTCCTTTCAAATTTAAAATGGATTTGTCAATTCTCGCCGACGAAAAAAGCCCGTATTTTGCACGATAGCACGCAATTTTTGAAAAGCATCAAAATTTTAAAACATTTTTGTCAAATCTATTTTTAGGCCGTTCATTTGATTTGCAAAAACAGAAATTCTCAATTTTTTCATTCGCCGAAACACAGAAAAAGCCCGCCCTTGCGGGCGAGCCAAGGAGAAAAAATTTTTCAAAAATTCTTAAAGAGTGGCGAGGAATTTTTTCGCACGATCGCTGTAAAGTTGATCGTCGCCGTAAACCTTAATCAATTTTTCGGCGGCAGCTTTTGCTTTGTCTTGGAAGCCCATTTGATTGTAAACGAGAGCGAGTTTCCAAAGAGCGTCTGCGATTGTCGGGACTTGGTCTGCCGGTTCGAGCTTTTCGTAGCGGTCTTCTAAGTCGCCCGTGCGCTTGCCGAACTCTGCGACGAACTTTTCGAGAAGAGCTGCCGCAGAAGAATAATCTTTCTTTTCAATCGCCACTGCAGCTTGACCGTGCATTGCGCCGCCGCGGATTAACGGAACCGAGCCCGCATTGTCCAAAGCCTTTTGATAAAGGACTGCGGCTTCATCAAATTCGCCATTTTGGAAGCGGATATTGCCCGCGAGAAGCGCTGCCTTTGCCAAAGTTTCGTCTTTCAGTTGATTGGAGGCGATCAAGCCTTCGTAAAGAGCTAAAGCGCTATCTTTTTTACCGGTATATTCGTAAGCGAGAGCCGGACCGAGCAATTCAGCTTGCGCTGCATCGGCTTTATTTTTTGACCCGTGAAAATGCACAATCGCAATCACCACGAGAATGACGATTAAAAGAATTGCCCCCACCTTGATTCCGTGCTGGAGAAAAAATTCCTTCATATCGGAATTTGCCGCGGAAGTTCCGGCATTAGGCATATTATTCGGCATATTATTGGCCATATTTTCGGTCCTTGAAAAAAAATTTGCGATTTAATATAGAAATTTTTTCAATTTATTACTACATTTGTGTTCGCCTTGCCACTCTAGCTCAGCTGGTAGAGCAGCTGATTCGTAATCAGCAGGTCGGCAGTTCAAATCTGCTGGGTGGCTCGAAAAAAAAAGCGTCTCGTTGAGGCGCTTTTTTTAATGAGAAATTAGAAGGGAGAGTTTGAGAACTTAGAGCTTAGAACTTTGATCTTAGAAAACTCTAAGCTCTAAAATCTAAGCTCTAAGATCTTGCATTACCGCGCGGAGCGCCTAACTCTCTAATTATGCATTGTTAATTATCCATTATGCATTGAATCCAAGCGGGCTTTCCATTTCCTCATTTTTTCTCATGCAACGCTGCGGGAACACATTTAACACGTCAAATTCGTTCTTGCAACGCTGCGGCAAGGCTTTTTAAATGAAAAATGTAGATGATGGCGCGGCGGGGTTTTGATAGCTTAGAGCTGAGAACTTAGAGCTTAGAACTTTGAACTTAGAAATTCTAAGATCTAAAATCTAAGTTCTAAGATCTCATTCGCGCGGTGCGCCTAACTCTATAATTATGCATTGTTAATTATCCATTATGCATTGAATTATTTGCTTTCGCTTCATTTGCCCGGTACTTCTTTGTTAACTGTTAATTTTCTACATTGCGTTCAATGAATTCTCCACGTTATGTTTTTATGAAACTTCTCCCGAAGAACTTGGAATCGAGACTCTTCGGAAATTTGATTAACTTAAAAATTCCCGTGCTTTCTAAACTGGCGCGGAATTTATTTGCCAAAGCTTATCACTTAGAAATGAGCGAAGCATCGAAACCGCTTTCGGCGTATGCCAATATCGGCGAACTTTTTGTGCGCACTTTGGCTCCGGGAAAGCGTCCCATCGCCGATGCCGAAATTGTAAGTCCAGTCGACGGACGCGAATCGCAATCGGGAATTCTCTACGGTGAAAATGCCGAGATGATTCAAGCAAAAGGAAAAACATATTCCCTCGCCGAACTTCTCCGCGATAAAGAGCTCGCCGCCCACTTTGCGCGCGGACGGTTTGCGACAATTTACCTCGCCCCATTTAATTATCACCGCATCCATTCTCCTGTTTCAGGAAAACTCATCGCGGCAAGTTACTGCCCGGGAACTCTTTGGCCGGTGAACAACTGGAGCGTAAACCGCGTCGAAGGACTTTTCTGCATTAACGAACGCATTACGACTCGCATCGCTGTCGATGGTGGCGGAGAACTTTTACTCGTCAAAGTCGGAGCGACCAATGTCGGACGTATTGCGGTCAATTATGCGCCGAATTGGATTACGAATGTCGGAAAACTTCCCCGCCATGCGCCTCGTATCGATTACACGCCTCAAGAAGAATATCGCTTTAAACGCGGCGATGAACTCGGACGTTTTGAAATGGGAAGCACTGTCATCTTAATCGCCGACGAAATTCTCGCGAATCGTCATCCCGAACTTTTCGCCAAGACTCTCGGGAAAGCGGTTAAAATGGGCGAATCTCTTCTTTAATTTTTATCGATGCGTTGGGAAAAGGAACATCCGGACATTATGCGCGGAACCGCAGCCTTTGTCCGCTTTTTCGCCAATGTTCCCGATCCTGTTGTCGCAATTGCAAATCGTGCGAGCACTCTCGAATCCAAAATGGCGTGGACTCTTTTGGGAACTTGCATTGAACAAGGAATTCCGCTTTCGCTTTTACAAAAAGTTCTGAACGCACTCTTTGAAAATTTTCCCGATGAAAAACTTTTTGCATTTCCGATTCCCGCCGAAAATGAAATTCAAAAAGTCGTTCGCGCGGCGAAGAAAACTTATGATTGGCCCGAAGAAGAATGCGTTCCCGGAATTTTCTTTAGCGTCGGCAATTTTGTGCGAAGGCGTTCACCGCTTCCCGGCTGGGCTGCTTCTACATCGTTACAAGGAATTCTCCGCGATCTCGGCGAAATTTTTTTCATGGGAAAAGGCGCGTATCGCCCGAAAGCAATTCTTTCGATTTCGCGTTTATTTTCACCAGCGCCCCGCGGACTCGGCGTTCTCCGAACTCAATTTCAAAATGATATTTCACCCGTTCCATTTGCCTTTGGCATTCGCCGATGGATCGGTTTAATCGGACCCGGAAAAGAAATCGGTTACGCCGAAATGGACGAAACGCGGAAACGCAAATTAGCATTATCGCTTTGCAAAGCGCTCGCCCGCAAAGATCCGCGGATGACTGCGCACGCATTTCAATTTTTCTTAGAGCCATCGGAGCACGGATTTATCTGCGCTGATTTGACTGCGAATTGCACACAATGTCCGCTCACTTCTTTTTGCCCCAAAAGTTTTGTCGGAGTTCTCAAATGAAAATTTGGACGCTTCTTTTCGCTCTTCTTTTCCTTTGCAGTTGCGAAGGAAAAAAATCTCTTTTGGATTTGAATTTATACCATTTTCTTTATCGCGAAAGCGCTCCAGTTGCAGTAGAACTTTACGATTCCGCAACGGTTTTAAAACTCGTTCCCGCTTCGTGGAATTTGAAAAATTATGCGATTTCTACGATGGCAGAACTCGTCTATGCGCCCGTCGCCGGCGACTCTTTGCACATTCGCATTTTAGAATTTAAAACCGAAATGTCTGCGCTTGCCTTCTATTTAAATAGCGGACTTGTGCAAGAACGTTTGCCCGTTATCGACGGCGATTCCCGCGAAATTGCAATGCGAAGCGGTCCGCGTCTTTTCGTTTTTCGCTACGGCCTTTTGCGCAATCACGAACGCGGCGAACTCGAACATTATGTGCAAAATTTTCCCGATTACCGCGCAGGACTTCCGCCCGAATTTTTGAGCCTTCCGATTGCCGACCGTCTTCCCGGCGAAGCGTCCATTCAAATGAAAAATTTTTTGGGAATCGAATCCAACTTTCCGATGCTCGTGCAAGGATTCCGCGGCAATGATGTTTATTGGAACGCTGCCCGCAGTTGGGAATCCGTTTCCGAAGAAGATTGGAAAAATTGGACTTTTAATTTGCAAAAAAAGACTGCGGATATTTTTTGGAATGCGGATACGCTTTTCTTCAACGCAGGAATCGAAAGCCGCGGCGCTGCGATGCGTTTGTCCGATGGTCGTCTCGTTTGCCTTTGGGGCGCTTTGGATTCCAAAAATTTACTAGAACGCTTTCGAAAAATCGCAGAAAGCGTTTACAATTCTCCGGAATAACTATATTAAAAATCATGGCACAAATCGATACTTTAGCAGAAACAATTCTTGAAAAACTTCGGATGGTTTCCCAAGCAGAAACCGTCATCGGAAAACCCATTCAAGCGGGCGCAGTTACCGTCATTCCGGTAAGTCGCGTTTCGATGGGATTTGGACTCGGCGGGAAAAAAGAAGCCGTTGCCGCTTCGGGTGGCGGACTTTCGGTAAATCCTGTCGCTTTCGTCGTCATCTCGGGCGAAGATGTGCGCATTATGCCCATTGCGAAAGAAAACGATATCGTTTCGAAAGTCGCGGATTTAGTTCCCGATGTTCTTTCGGCGTTTAAGAAAAAAGAAGCATAAACGAGAATGGATTATTTACTTCTTGTTGTGGGGCTTGGACTTTTGCTTTTGGGAGCGGAATTAATCGTCGATTCTTCCGTTGCTATCGCCAAGCGCGCCCGCGTTTCGAATTTTTTAATCGGGCTCACGATCGTCGGAATGGGAACGTCCGCGCCAGAACTTTTCGTTTCGTTTTCGTCTGCGCTCGAAGGTCACGGGGATGTCGCCATCGGAAATATCATCGGTTCGAATATTTGCAATATCTTTTTAATCTTAGGCGTTTCGGCGACTATTCTTCCTTTCGCTATTGATAAAGCGATTATCAAGCGCGATATTCCTTTCGGCATTTTCGCCGCTCTGCTTTTAACTTTCCTCGCGAACAAATCGTTGCTGAACGAAAATTGGAGCAATTCGCTTTCTCGTTTCGACGGCATTTTATTTTTGATTTTATTCGTCGGGTATATGTTTGTGACCGTTTACAAAAATCGGAAGCCAGCAGACGCTGCGGATAATATTGAAGAAGAAGCCGTTTCGCGTTTCAGCGGAAAGCCGATTTTGCTTTTGATTTTCATCGCAGTGGCATCGCTTACGGGACTCATCGGAGGCGGAAAACTTTTCCTCGGTTCGGCGGAAAATTTAGCGCGGGCTTGGGGAGTCGATGAAGCGGTCATCGCAATTACCGTCGTCGCTTTGGGAACTTCCCTTCCCGAACTCATTACGTCGATTGTCGCTGCTCTCAAGAAAAATTCAGAACTCGCCCTCGGGAATGTCATCGGTTCGAATATTTTCAATATTCTTCTCATTCTCGGGATTTCTTCAACGGCAGCACCGATTTCTATTCAAGGCGTTCTTCTTGAAGATTTTGTGGTGATGATTTTTGCAGCGCTTTGCACATTTCTCGTCGCACACACTTTCGGAAAAAATTTCTTTGACCGCATCGAAGGAATTTTCTTTCTCCTTTGCTATGTCGCATATACCGCTTACTTGATTTTGCGCTAAAGAATTTCGAAAAATTTATTCGCAAAAATTTTCACAAAAAAATGCACGACTTACGCCGTGCATTTTTAATTTCTGCAACGCGGCTTCGCCGCGTTTCGCTTAGCCGTTGACTTTTTTGAAGTCGGCAACGTTCTTTTCAAATTCAGCGAGATACATCATCGCTTCCTTCGCAACTGCATCGGGTTCGTAACCGAATTTATTTTCGAGAACCGAAGCCGGAGCCGATGCGCCGAAGCGTTCAAGGCCTGCGACTTTGCCGAATCCGCCGACGACATCTTTGAAGAGAACCGGAAGTCCGCTCGAAAGCGCATAAACCGGAGTCCACGGAATAATGATTTCGTTGCGGAACTTTTCGTCTTGAATGCGGAAAAGTTTCGGGCTAATCATCGAAACAACGCGGACATTTTTCGATTCTTTGCGGAGAAGTTCTGCTGCTTGATGGCAAAGAAGAACGTCGGAACCGTTTGCGACGAATGTCAAATCGGGCTTCTTGCCCGCGGGAGTGTTATCGCTTACGATATAAGCGCCCAAGCGGCATTTTGCCGCTTCCGCGTAGCGGGTCGTGCCCGCAGGGCACGGGAGGGCGCCCACTTTCTGACGGGTTAAAATCAAAGCGGTCGGACTGTCTTCGTTTTCGAAAGCCATTTCCCAAGCGACAGTCGTTTCGGCGGCATCTGCCGGACGGAGAACGAGCATCTGCGGACGACCATCGTCTTTGTTCAAATCTTCGAGAAGACGAATCTGCGTTTCGTGTTCGATCGGCTGGTGAGTTGGACCGTCTTCGCCGACGCGGAAACTGTCGTGAGTGAACACATACTTCACCGGAAGTCCTTGAAGCGCCGCCATACGAATTACCGGCTTCATGAAATCGCTAAAGACAAAGAACGTTGCGCAAATCGGATAAAGTCCGCCCGAAAGCGCAAGGCCACAAGCGATGGCTCCCATCGAAAGTTCGGCAACGCCGACTTGCACGAAAGCACCGCCGAAATCTCCCGGCGTCATAATGCGCGTTTCGTTCAAGAATTTCTGCGTTTGGTCGCTGTTCGAAAGGTCTGCGGAACTGCAGATAATGTTGCGGTAATTCTTCGCCAAGTAAGCGAGAACAGTGCCCGAGCTATTGCGGGTTGCGACGTCATCTTTCTGCGCTAAATCTTTCAAGTTGAGCTTGACGCTGTTGCCGTTCAACCAGCTAGCGAGAGTCTTTGCCTTTTCCGGATTTTGCTTATCCCATTCTGCTTTCTTCGCATTCCATGCGGCCGCGAGTTTTTCGAGTTCCGCGAGGCGTTCTGCAAAAGCTTCTTTGACTTCGGGGAAAATTTCGAACGGATTTTCTGCGTTACCGCCCAAATGACGCACGGTTTCTTCGAGAGAAGCGCCTGCGCCCGAAAGCGGTTGACCGTGAGTGGAAACTTTTCCTTCAAACGATTCACCGGCTGCGCCGACTGCGCCCTTCGCCATCGTCGTTTGTCCGATGACAATCGTCGGACGTTCTGTTTCGGCAAAAGCCGCTTTAAAAGCTTGACGAAGTTCTTCCACATTTTCGCCATCGGCTTCGAGAACGCGCCAGCCCCAAGATTCGTATTGCTTCTTAAAATCTTGATCCATCACGTCGGCGGTTTTGCAAGAAAGTTGCACGCCGTTTGCGTCGTAGAAGAAAATCAAATTCGAGAGTTTTAAGTGACCTGCGATGCGGCCGATTCCGTAAGCGATTTCTTCTTGAATGCCGCCGTCCGAAACGAGCGCCACCGTTTTGTGCGAAATGATATCGCCGAACTGCGCCACTTTGTAACGTTCGCCGATAGCAACGCCCGCAGCCATTCCTTGTCCTAAGCCGAGAGGACCCGAGGAATTTTCAATGCCGTGTTCCACAGAAAGTTCGGGATGACCCGAAGTAATGCTTCCGAATTGACGGAAATTCTTCAAATCCTCGAGGGTAAGACGACCCGTAAGAACGAGTTCCGAATAAAGCAGCGGAGACATGTGTCCCGGATCCATCAGAAAACGGTCGCGCGCTTCCCAATGCGGATTCTTCGGATCAAAACGGAGAAATTCCGCGAAGAGAAGAGTGATTGCGGTCGCAGCCCCCATCGCTCCACCCGGATGTCCGGATTTAGCTTTTTCAACCATGGCGGCGGAAAGAATGCGTACGTTGTCTGCTGCTTTGAGAATAATGGAATCGTTCACAGGAAGCCTCTGTAAAAATTTTGCGCCCCAAATTTAAATACATTTGAAAATTTCTCAACCCGCAAAAACTTGAAATTCCTTAGAAAAGCCGAAAAGTCGATGGCGAAGCGCAAAAAATCTCGGAGTTTCCCGTAAAAAAACTATATTCGCCCCCGATGAAAAACTTAAAAGAACTTTTCAAAAATATTTTGCATCCCGCAGGAATTGCAGGCGTCATTCTCGCTCTTGCGATTCCCTTTCTCATTTACCTCGGACCCAATGTCGGCGCACGCGATTTGATTCGCACTTTGGATCAGCGTTTTCCGCTGCCGCTTTTTCTTGCGCAGTTGACCGCTGGCATCGTTCTTTTCGGTCTTCTTTGGAAAGATTTTCGCCATTATATTTTCGAACATCTTCCGCCAAAGCCGTATCTGCTTTTGATTTTTCTATTTGCCGTTCTCGCTACGATTTTTGCGGGCACGCAAATTGAAGCACGTCACCGCGTCCAAAGCGACGAAAGCGTTTTCATGGCGATTGCGCAAAATATGTATCACAATCAAACGACGGGAACTTGCGACGAAGGCGAATTTCACGATGGCGTTCTCGATTGCTTCCAAAATTCCGATAGTTTTAAAACGAAAGGTCTGTCGTTCTTATACTTCCTCGGGATGCCGTTCTTCGGTTCGGATTTGCATTGGATTTTCAAATTCGAACTTGCGATGCTTTTCTTCGCCGTTTTGCTTCTTTTCTTTGCGATTCGCGCGTGGACTGCGGACGATTTTACCGCGTTTCTCACAAGCGTTATCCTTTTTGTGCAGCCGACAGTTCTCTTTCAATTCCGCTCGATGTCGGTGGAACCGCTTTATATTTTCCTCTTTGCGCTTTCGCTGTGGATGTTTAAATGGGCATTTGATAGAAACACTTTAAAGCATTGGATTCTCGCAGCTCTCGTCCTCGGATTTTTCGCCGAAACGCGTCAAGAAACCGTCTTCTGTTTCCTCGCCTTTTTGTTTATCGCTTTCCCGAGAATTCTCGATAAAAAAGATTGGAAAGCGCCCGCGTTTTTGGTGACGTTATCGCTCTGCTCGGTTCCGGTTTTACTCACGATTAGTTACTTCCAAGGCTACGGATTCCAAGGCGGAGCTTATTCGGCGCACGGACACTTCTTCGAAAATTTACAAAGCAACTGGTCTGTGATGACGAAGCCTCTCACCGATAGCGGAATTCTCGCCAATCCATTCCTTTCGAGTTTTAATTATCTCTTTCTCATCGGCGCCTTTATACTTCTCAGTCTCTGCGCAAAAGAAATTTTGAGCAAACGATTCGGCGCTTTTTCCAAGATGACGCTTTTCCTCGTTCTGTATTACGTCCAAGCGTATATGATTTTGGAAAATGTTTCCGGCGATTTTAATATCGAAATCAATCAACGTTACGCGCTCGTGATGATGCCTTCGATGGCTTTCCTCGCCGCATTTGCTGTGCGCATTTTATCTGGAACCGTTTTCTTCTTACTCGGAAAATCTGAATGGAAAAAAAATTTACGATTCTCTTTTATCGCAGCGATTTTACTCGCCCTTATTTTCTCGGGAAATACTCTTCGTTACAAAGAAAGTTTCAACAAAAATATCATGTACAACCGCAACCATTTGACGACAGAAGAATCGGAAATTTGGAAGTGGTTAAATGCGCAGCCTAAAAAACCGCGATTCTTTATTTACGGGCGTCCGTGGCATTTTACCGGTTACGGTGTTTCGGCGATTCACTACAACCGCGCGCGGCAAATTTCACAAGATTCATTGCAGCGTTTGATTCAAAAATACAACGGCGAAGTTTACTACATCCGCGGACTCGATTGCTGGGATTCAAAAACTTATCACGCGAAAGCCGTGGAACATCGCATCGCCACCACTTGCGATATTTTTGAACGCGAAATTAAACTCGAAGAAGTTTACCGCGTTCTCATTACCAATAATTATTGGGTACGCATCGCAAAGCTCGGACAGCGTCGCACATTTGATCCGGAAAAACTTTTTCAATTCGGCATCTGGGCGGGATATCCCGAAACGAAAACTTTCGTCTTTAATTCCGCAGCAAATTACGAAAGCGATGAACCGTGGAAAATTCGTTTTGCGTTAAATGGCGATTCGATTTTTGAAAAGCCTTATGCCGCAGGAAATTTCAGCGACACTCTCGTCGGTCCCATATTAAAACCGGGATTCAATCATCTCGAAGCCGAAATCATCGACACGGTAAAGCACGAATCCATCTCCAAAATTTCTGCGATGCGATTCTTCCGTTTCGAAGGCGCTCTGCAACTTTCTCTCATTCCGCCGACATCGCATTCTCAAGGCTGGGGCGATTTGCACACGAACGCAAGCGTAGACGGAAATCCGTTTACTGTCGAATCACAACAATATCCCGATGGATTTGGAACGCATGCGCCGAGTAAAACCACCTTTAATCTCCGCGGTGAATTTATACGTCTCACCGCTCGCATCGGACTCGACGAAGAAAGCCTTTGCAGCGACGGCATCCGCTATCAAGTTTTAGGCGACGGAAAAACATTATATCAAAGCGGAACGGTTTCGCTCAGCCGATCGGATTCTCTCGATATTTCCGTTCTCGGCGTCAACGAACTTTCCTTTATTACCGATACGCTTTCGAGTAAAGACTGCGACCACGTAGATATTCTTCTCCCGACTCTTTACCCCGATCCCAAGTCCATTAAACCGGAGAAATAAAATGCTTTTATCCGTCATCGTTCCTCTTTTTAACGAAGAAGAAATCGTCTCCAAAACATTTGCCGTTTTGGAAGATGAACTCAAAAATGTGGAACATGAACTCATCTTTGTGAACGACGGATCCACGGACCGCACCCGCGAAATTTTAGAGTCGCTTCTTCCGAATACGCCGCAAAATAAACTCATCAATTTCAGCCGCAATTTCGGACACCAAGCCGCATTCAGCGCGGGCTTAAAACACGCCCAAGGCGAAGCCGTTGTAATTATCGACGGCGATTTGCAAGACCCGCCTTCGCTTATCCACGAGATGCTTGAAAAATGGCGCGAAGGCTATCAAGTCGTTTACGCACAAAGACGCAAACGCAAAGGCGAAACATTTTTCAAAAAAGCGAGCGCGCACTGTTTTTACAAATTGCTGCATTCGCTCACGAGCATCGACATTCCAACCGATACCGGCGACTTTCGCTTAATGGACCGCGTCGTCGTCGATCAATTAAACGCTCTCCCCGAACGCAATCGTTTTTTACGCGGACTCGTTTGTTGGGTCGGATTCAAACGCGTAGGAATTCTCTACGACCGCAAAGAACGCACTGCGGGCACTTCCAAATATCCGCTGCGGAAAATGCTCCGCTTAGCGATGGACGGCATCACAGGCTTTAGCACGACGCCCTTAAAAATCAGTTTTCTCGCCGGATTTTTCGTCATGCTCGTTTCTCTCGGCATCGGGATTTGGGCGATTCTCGAAAAATTCTTGAACCCCGCTGTAACCGTTCCCGGTTGGGCATCTCTTATGACCGCCATCGTTTTCTTCGGCGGCGTTCAGCTTATGTCGATTGGCATTTTAGGCGAATATATTGGCCGCATTTACGAAGAAGTAAAACAGCGTCCGCTTTACATTGAGGATAAAAAATGAAGCACAAACTTTTTGTGATGAGCGCTCCTTCGGGAGCGGGAAAAACCACTCTCAAAGATTTAGTGATTCGGGAATTTCCCGATATGGTTTATTCGATTTCGGCAACGACGCGCGCGCCCCGCGAAGGCGAAATTGACGGCGTGCATTACTTCTTCAAAACCCGTGAAGAATTTCAGCAGATGATTGCGAAAAATGAAATGGTCGAATGGAACGAAGTCCATGGCAATTTCTACGGCACACCAAAATCTTTCGTCGAAAAAATGCTCTCCGAAGGAAAACGCGTTTTATTCGATTTGGATGTTTTCGGAAAAGTCAATTTTGATAAAGTCTATCCCGAAGCTGTTGGCATTCTCATTCTCCCGCCGTCGTTAGAAATTCTCGAAGCCCGTCTGCGCCACCGCGCAACCGACAGCGAAGACGTCATCCGTCTGCGTTTGGAAAATGCGAAAAAAGAAATCGCTTTCGCCGAAGAACACGGCAAATACGAATACAAAATTGTCAACGATAATTTAGAAATCGCAGCAAATCAATTACGCAAAATTCTTTCGACGTAAAATTTAACATTCTCGTCATTTTTCATCGAAAAAAGAAAAACATAGCATCTTTTTTTCCGCGATTCTTTCTCCGAGAACGCGGGATTTTTTATTTTTTCCATTTGGAAAATTTCTCAAGGATATTATTATGAATCTCAATCCTCTCGCCGCAGCTCTGAACGCAGACCTCGAAGCCAACGGAGCCTCCATTCTTCAAATGCTTTCTCAAAAAGGAAAAAATATTTTCTTTCCGAGCAAAGGCATTTTGGGCCAAGGAGCCGAAGCCAAAGGAAAAGAGATCAATGCGACGATTGGAACCGCTCTCGAAGACGATGGTTCGCCGCTCGTTCTTCCTTGCGTGCAAAAGTCGTTGAACCTTCCGAAGACCGCTTTCCTTTACGCTCCGAGTTACGGCAATCCCGATCTCCGCGATGCATGGAAAGCTCAAATTCTCCGCAAGAATCCGAGTCTCGCCGGCAAAAATTTCTCGCGTCCGGTCGTCTCGGCAGCGCTCACCCATGCAATTTCTGTCGCAGGCTATCTCTTCCTCGATCCGGGCGATAAAGTCATCATCCCCGACTTGTATTGGGATAACTACGAACTCGTTTTCGAAAACGCATACGGCGCAAAAATCGAAACCTACAACACTTTCAAAAACGGCGGATTTGATATCGATGCCTTAGAAGCAGCTCTCGAAAAAGACGGCATCGGCAAAAAAGTGTTGCTTCTCAATTTCCCGAATAATCCGACCGGTTACACCGCTACCGAAGAAGAAGCGAAGAAAATTACCGAAGTTCTCGTCCGCGCAGCCGAAAAGGGAAACAAAGTCGTCGCATTATTGGACGACGCTTACTTCGGACTCGTTTACGAAGACGGCGTCACCCGCGAATCGCTCTTCACCAAACTCGTCGATGCGCACAAAAATTTGCTCGCTGTCAAACTCGACGGTCCGACAAAAGAAGATTACGTTTGGGGATTCCGCGTCGGTTTCATTTCTTTCGGATTTAAAGGCGCAACCGCTGAACAATTAAAAGCACTCGAAAGCAAAGCCGCAGGCGCTGTCCGCGGAAACATTTCGAATGCACCGAGCATCTCGCAGAAAATTCTTCTCGCCGCTTACCAGAGCCCAGAATATGTGCAAGAAAAAGAAGCAAAGTATGCTGTGCTCAAAAAGCGTTACGACATCATCAAAGAAACTTTGGCTTCGCATCCCGAATACAAAGAAGCTTTCGAACCGATGCCGTTTAACAGCGGTTACTTTATGTGCGTTAAGCCCAAGGGAGTTGACGCCGAAGCCGTTCGCGAAGAACTTTTGAAGAATTACAGCACCGGTACCATCATGCTGAAAGGCCTTTTGCGCCTCGCTTTCTCGGCTGTGCCGACTAGCAAGCTTCCGCAACTTTTCGACAATGTTTACCGCGCCGTCTTGGCGCTCACCAAGTAAAAACAGGAGGCAATATGCCTGATTTCGCTACCCTAAGCTACAACGGAAAGAACTTTGAACTTCCCGTTGTAACCGGAACGGAAAATGAAAAGGCTGTTGACATTTCCAAACTCCGCAAGGAATCGGGACTTGTCACGCTGGATTACGGCTACACCAATACAGGCAGTACCAAAAGCCAGATTACCTTCGTTGACGGAGAAAAAGGCATTCTCCGTTACCGCGGTTATAATGTGGAAGATTTGGCTGCTTACACCACCTTCCCCGAAACCGCTTGGCTCCTGATTTACGGTGAACTGCCGACTCGTGAACAGCTCGGCACATTCCGTCGCCTTTTGACCGAGAATGCGCTCATCCACGAAAATTTGCTGAACTTTTTCCGCGAAATGCCGCCGTCTGCGCACCCGATGGGAATCCTCGGTGCAGTCGTCAACGCTCTCGGGCTTTTCACGCCGCGTTTCTACGACGATGAAAGCAAACAAGATGCGTTCAATTTAACCGTTGCAAGCCTCATTTCGAAGGTGCGCACCATCGCTGCGTTCTCGTACAAGGCAAGCATCGGCGAACCGTTCGTTTACCCCGATGCGGAAAAAAGTTATTGCTCCAACTTCCTCAATATGATGTTCTCGAGCAAAGCAAAACCGTATAACGTTGATCCGCTTTTTGTGCATGCGTTGAATGTGCTTTTGATCGTCCACGCAGACCACGAACAGAATTGCTCCACTTCAACAGTCCGTATGGTCGGCAGTTCGCAAGCGAGTTTGTATGCGAGTATCTGCGCTGGCATCTGCGCTTTGTGGGGACCTCTCCACGGTGGCGCCAACCAAGCCGCCCTCGAAACGCTGATGAAAATTCACCAGAGCGGTCTCACAGTCAAGCAAGTCATCGAACGTGCAAAAGACCGTCAAGATCCATTCAAACTTTACGGCTTCGGGCATCGCGTTTACAAAAACTACGACCCGCGCGCAAAAGTTTTGAAAGGACTTGTGCACACGATTTTTGACCGCGAACATATTAGCGATCCGCTGTTGGACATCGCTTCCGAACTCGAAGATGCCGCCCTCAAAGACGACTACTTTATCGAACGGAAACTCTATCCGAATGTGGATTTCTATTCGGGCATTCTTTATCACGCGATGGGAATTCCCACAAACATGCTCACGGTGATGTTTGCCATCGGACGTCTTCCCGGTTGGATTGCCCACTGGAAAGAAATGCACGATGATCCGCAATCGAAAATTAATCGCCCACGCCAAATTTACACGGGCTATGAATCGCGTCCTTGGCTCCCCATCGACGACAGAGGTTAAATCAAACAGCGCGCCTAACGGCGCGCTTTTCATTTCTTCTTCAAAATTTTTTCACTTCATTTTTCGCCAAATTTTCCGCTTCATTTTTTCCCAATTTTTTTGAGCACAAAGAAACTAAACAGAAGTGCTAAAATTCCTCCGCAGACAAGTGCTATGCCGAGAGAATGAAAAATATTTCCGATGCCCACGAGTGGCGTCACTATTCCGCCCATCAAAAATCCCGAAGCCCCGAGAAGCGCCGAAGCTGCGCCCGCATTTTTGCGCTCCGCATTTAACGCAATCGCAGTCACCGGCGGTTGCAAAAGTCCAAACGAAAACAGCATACAAATAAAAGTCGCTTCAATCACAAAAATCGGAGCCTGAAGAGCAAGCGCCGCTGCACAAATTCCCGCAAAAATAAAAAGGCAAATGCTCCCGAGAAGAATCATCGAACGTTCCTTCGCGCGGCCTGCGACAGCGCAACCGATGCCGATAGAAATCGCATTCACCGCAAAGCAAAAACTAAACGCCATCGGCGAAAGCCCGTAACCTTGTTGCAAAATAAAAGGCGACGCCGAAATATACGCAAATAGAACCAAACATGACGCTGCATACAAAATAAGAGTCGTCGAATACGTTGAATTTTTGAAAATGCTTCCGTATGATTTGAAAGTGGAAAAAATGGAATTTGAATTGCGACGATTTTCCGGCAAACTTTCTTCCGTCCGCGCGGCCCCAAAAAGTAGCGCAAAACCATAAATCAAAAGCAACGCAAATGTGCCGCGCCAATCCACAAAATTCAAAAGAATCCCGCCAAGAACCGGAGCCGTCACCGGCGCAATTCCGTTAATCGCACTCACGAGCGCTAAAAATTTCGTCAGCACTTTTCCGCGACATTTATCCGCAGCCATCGCACGCGCAATCACAATGCCGCCCGACGCCGCCATTCCTTGCACCAAACGGAACGCATTAAACACGATTACATTTGGCGAAAGCAAACAGAGAATCGTCGAAAGAATAAACGCGATTAAAGAAATCAAAAGCAAATGTCTGCGTCCATATTTATCGCTGAGCGGTCCCACAAAAAGTTGTCCGAGCGCAAGCCCGAGCATGCTCATCGTTAAACTCATCTGCACAAGCGACGGCGACGTTTTGAAAAATGCAGCTAACGACGGAAGCGACGGCAAATAAAGATCCGTCACAAAAGGCGGAAACGCCGAAAGTGAACCGATTAAAATGACGAGAAAAATGTGCTTGTTCATTTTTTACCTCAACAAAAAAAACGCGCAATGCAACTGGACTTATGTGTTACACTGCGCGTTACGACGAAAGGCAATTTAGGAAAAATTTTCTTTGATTTTCAACTTTTTTTATTGGAATTTTTTCGTCTTTATTTTCCTTACCGTTTTTGAAAATTGCAAACTACAATTTTTTTCGGCAGGAAATTTTTTAAAGCTCTGAATTTAAAATGCGCAGATAACTTTTATAACGCGCCAGAGGAATTTCTCCCGATTCAACGCGGGCGAGCACATCGCAACCGGGTTCATTGATATGCATGCAATCATTATATTTGCACGTAAAAAATTCATCGCGAAAAAATCCGGGGAACGAACGCGCCAAATCATGTGCGTCCATTTCGAAAACGCCGAGTTCACGAATGCCCGGCGTATCGATAATCCGCCCGCCAAAAGGCAAATCAAATAAACTCGAAGAAGTTGTCGTGTGACGTCCCTTTCCATCGAGCTCGCGAACTTCGCCGACATTCAACGCTGCATCAGGAACAAGAGCGTTTACAATACTCGATTTTCCGACGCCGCTCTTTCCCGAAAGCACTGAACATTTGCCGCGTAAAACCGCCCGTAATTCATCGAGTCCTGCGCCCGATTTACAACTGACGCAGATAAATTTGTCGACGATTGAAATGAAATCTTTCACATCTTGCGGAATGCTTTCGACCAAATCCGTTTTATTCAAAACCATCACGAGCGGTAAACGGCAAAGATTCGCCGCTAACAAAAAACGATCCGCAAATCCATAATTAAACGGAGGCTCGGCAACGCTTGAAACGACGACAACTTGATCTATATTCGACGCCAAAACCAATTCCCGCCGCGATTTATCTTTCGGGCCTGGGCGCACAAGCGCAGAGCGCCGCGGAAGAACTCGCAAAAGAGAATACGGTGCGTTTTCTTCGGCTTTCTTTTCGCGCGCAATCAAAACCTGATCGCCCACCACCGGAAATTCTTTGAGTTCCGTCACCACCGCCGCGCGGTAAATCGCATTCACCACATCGCCATTTTCCAAACGCACCACAAATGTGCGGCGATGCACTTCCAAGACCAAACCTTCTACGGCTTCGTCCGCTTCAAATTTTTCTGCAGGATTTTTAATTTTTTTGACCTTGGGCTTTTTAAATTCGCGACTCCAACGTTCTTTAATCGGGCGATCGTCCAAAGTGCCGCGCTTCCACATTTCCATCGTGTTCACGCGCCGCGCCCGCACATCCCGCCGCGAAGAACGGCTAGACTTTTCGTCGTCATTATCCAAGTCAAAATTCATCGAGGAAAAATATAGCAATGTTCCGCGCTCCCCTCATTTTCCATTTTACATTCCGCATTTTTCCTTCCTAATTTCTAATTTATCCCCGTGATTTCTTTACTTCAAATAACTCGCCCTGGAAATATTCTCATCGCCATTTTTTCCCTTTGCGTCGGCGTGTTCATTTCTCATGCGGATTTTTCGTGGCAACTTCTTTTGGCAAATGCGAGTGCTTTCGCCTTAGCGATTGCCTTTGGAAATATTTTCAACGATATTTTAGATTTAAAAGCCGACCGCATTAACCGCCCCAATCGTCCGCTCCCCGCTGGGAAAATTTCACTTTTCACCGCAAAAATTTCTGCCGCTCTTTGCTTGATTTTCACACTCGCCTGCGCTGGAATTCCGCAAAGCGAACCGCTTTTACATCTCGCTTTTTTTGCAGTCCTTCTCCTCATCCTCTTTTTCTATGACCGAAATCTCAAACACATTCCGCTTCTCAAAAATTTAACCGTCGCATTTCTCTGTACAACACCGCTTCTCCGCATTCTCTTCTTGACGAACGCCAATCCTTTCCCGCTTTACACCGCAGCTGCGTTCGCCTTTTTCCTCACCCTTTCCCGCGAAATTTTGAAAGACTTGCAGGATCAAGATGGCGACTTAATCGCAGGCATCGCAACTTTTCCGCTCATCGCAGGCGAAGAAAAAGCCAAAAACTTAGCGTTACTTCTCCTCGTCTTTACCATTTTTTTGATTCCGCTTCCCGTCGCCTTAAATTGGCTCGCCCGCTCATTTCTCTTCTCCCTTTGCGTTCTCATTCCGTTAGCGATTTACATAATCAAAGCCGCCCAAAAGAAAAATTATCATAGCGCCCAAAAATGGACAAAACTCACGATGCTCGCCGGCTTAATTTTTCTCATCTTCAACGCCTAACATCCAAAATTTTCCTGCAAAAATTTTCCTTTTCCCCTTGACAAAAGATTTTTTTAATTCTAAATTGGGGTCACCCCCGCGGGAATAGCTCAGTTGGTAGAGCACGACCTTGCCAAGGTCGGGGTCGAGGGTCCGAGTCCCTTTTCCCGCTCTAAAAAAAAGAAAGTCACCTTTATGGTGGCTTTCTTTTTTTATTCCGAAAGACTCGGACCCGAGAAGAGGGGCCGACAAAATTTACTTCGTGCACGAAGTGCGTGGAAGTAAATTTTGAGCTTAACGCGAATGAAATGAGTGTTAAGCCCGAAGGGGCAAACCCCTAGCCGCGTCAGCGGTGACTAGGGGTTTGACTAATCCTCTTCTTCCTCAACGACTTTCGTTTTTCTTCTTCCGACCATACTTTGCTTATAATGGGCAATTTGCGTGTTCATAAAATTGGCGAAAGATTCGTAAGCAGCAGAACCTTCTAAAAGCATTCTTGCATTCACTAGAGCAATCAAATCTCGGTAAGCGTTATCGCAGTCAGTTCTTGCTTGTTTCATCGCTCCGGCGATTTTTGCTGCATTTTCGTCGGTTCGAACATTGGCATATTTTTCCACCGTATCGTTTGCAAGCCTTAAGTGTTCTACAAAAACTTCCAAGTGAAGAGTTTCGATGAGCGGTTTATGCACCGTTTCTAAATCTTGGATAAAACCCATTAAAGCGCCCGATTCCTTATCCAGTGGATCTTCGGTATTGATTCTATAATCGATGATATGTTGATTCAAGACAGTTGTCGCATCAACATATTCTTTTAACGGAATGGACATGCAAGCCTGAACCGCTTTTTTATAGCCCGCATAAACTTTATCTCGTAATGCGTCTGCTTTAGCAATTTCATCGGTTGCGAAACTTTTTTGTGAAATAGATGCGCATTCTTGCTCTTTTTCAATTGCTTTTTGCAAGGCTATGTCCACCCAAAGTGTTGCTGGGCTGGTTTAGCAGCCTAAAAATGCCCCAAACCGCCTAATTTCGTCAAATTTGCGTAGTTTATAGACCCCGATGCTTTTTCGGGGTCTTTTGCTATTCGAGACCAATTAGCTCTTACGTTCTTTACGCGATGAGAATGCGTATGAAATTAGCACCCCTAGACCCAACAGGAAGGAGATAGGTGTAATAATCGCTATAAGATACCATACCTTATACAAGACAGAACTTTCTTTCAAGATGTAGTGGAATTCATGCCCACTATAAGGTTCGTATTCCACTCGTGCTTTGGTAGCCATAGAATCAGCATACTTGTTGGCTTTAGACACCCATTGTTCCCGCGATACATAACCGGATGACCATATTGTATCGACCCAGTATATGGTGATGTTTTCCGGCTGCCATATAATACGAGTTTCATCCTCGCATATCATCTTCCCATTGTCGGACGGAGAGCATTCGTATCTCCCAGTTTTTACAACCTTTTTATGAAGTCTGGCGATAAGTTCATCCCTTTGCATCGAAACTCTATTGTATTCGTCCCGATTAGCCTTCCGCAATTTATTGCAAGAAACGGTATCAAACCCAGGGCAACTAACATAGCGAAGATGCTGTTTCATTTCAGCAAACAATGAATCCATGTAGTGCATCGTGATAACACGCTTGCTATTGTTTTTAATTTGTTCAACACTTCGTATTGTGGTGTCATTGGTCGCCACCCAACTCGCGTACAAAGAATCTCGTTTAGCTGACACTATGCTGTCCTGCTGCGCATCAAACACGCCTTTCTCGTGTTCATACTTCGCACGGTCAGCGTCATATACGGCATCTTGATAATAAGTCACCGCAACCAGACCACCACCGATTAACGCGGACAGTAGCACTATGATAGCCGTTATGATTTTTCCTCTCATATACGTTCCTTGTGGTTCAGTAATCAAGATAGTATAAATATATGACAGAAATCAATTCAGCCAGCGTTATTCAGTGAAATGGGGGCGAAAAACGACCCAAACCGCGCATCTAAGTGTTCGCCTGTATTCTCGATGTATAAACTGATGGAAAAGACCATTTATATTGCTCGACAGAGATTTCGTAAAGGAACCCTATGAACACCCCTAAAGCGATTATTTCTCTCACGTCCTGGCGTGCGCGTATTAAGACTGTTGGTCTTACGATATTCAATCTACTAACGACCTGTCCAGGCTTTCACATTGTGCTGTGTCTATCTAGTGAAGAGTTCCCTCAGAAGGAAGCGGAACTACCTAATGACCTGGTGTCAATGAATAAAGCCGGTTTACTTGAAATACTATGGGTAAAGAGAAATTACAAGTCGTTTAAGAAGGTGTTGCCCACAATGAACAAATATCATGAGGTGCCGATAATTAGTGCTGATGATGATTGTCTGTACCGGTACAATTACGCCGAGGAGCTGTACCAGCTGTGGAAAAACAACCCATCATTTTTCGTGACCTATTATACAACGCAATGGATAGGAAAGCATATAACCGGGGGATATGCAACATTATATCCGCCCTATGTCTTCAAAGAGTTTACTAAGATATTGGACAATGAGGATATACTGGGTAGCATACTTGCATGCCACGAAGATGATTGCTTATATGCTTGTCTCAGGGCAAAAGTAAATGCAACACATATCATGTGTCTAAACAAGGATTTTAGTGCAGTTGCGGTTTCTCATGATGAGTGTGCGCCGTTGCACGATTTATACCAAGGCGATACTTGGAAGCGCCATTTAGAAACAATGTGGAACATTATCAATCCATTATAAACGAATTGATTTCATTGGTGTATTTAGTATAGTATATTGGGCAATGGCAGTCATCTAATCTATTGGTATCATCAAATATACATAGACGATTGTTGCTGTTATAATCCAGTAAATCTTGGTGGCGAGTTATACAGACAATTTTATAATTTGTAGGCAATTCAAGTAAAGCCTTTACATTGTCGTGCGTATAATCGTAGTAAGGCATTTCATCTAGCACAACAAATACCGGACAATCATTCATACGAGACAATCGTTCAGTGTATTTTTCGATGATATAATTTTCTACATCTGCGTAATTCACATCGACATCATCTATATGTGGCGTTGCATATCGTTCATCTTTGAGATAGTGCGTATAATGAACTTCAACCATATTATCTATGATTAGTTTGAAATATCTCTTATCCGCACACTTCGACCAATCGCCGGTGACTAGATGAAACTTGGTAAAGTCTATGTCATCCCATTTTGTAATGAGGTTCATTATGCTTGGGTGTAATATGGCGCACCACATAAACGGGTTATTATAGAACCATCCCTGGGTTCTATATAAATGGCCACCCAAGCAACAATTACTGACTATATTAGGCATGCGCATTTACCCATCGCCATAATTAAATGTGGCGTGATACTTTGCGTACAATTCTGGGTAACGGGTTAAAACGGCGTACAACCAATTATCACGTTTTTCATATCCATTCGCTTCAACGGCATGGGTTGAACTGCATAACCCTTTCCACTTGCTATTGTCAGGGTCAATGTCGTCACCCCATCCAAAGTGCTCGCAGAATATCGGTATGTCATGATATACTAGCCAAGGTGTAAACCAAGATTCATCGCACACCGGGCATATCGCATCACGCACCGCCGTATGTTCATCATCCAGAACTTCCATTGGATATACCGATGCCGGTATCATGCTTTGACCACACCACCGGAACCGAGTGCTAGGCTTGCTGTAATCGGATGCGTTCTTGTAAATGATTCTTCGCCCGTTATACAGGTGTTCGCTATACCATTCATAGTCGATGATTGCATTTGGAAACCGCTCATGGTCTTTTAAGACCGTTTCTATTAACCGGTCGTTATAGCGCACATCATCATCGAACAAGAATACAAGGTCGCTTGGTTCGGTGAATTTGAATATCTCGTGCCGTTTGTGACAATAGGTATCCTTCTTCGTCCAATGCAACTTTATCTTCGGTATGCGTAGGATAGTTTGCAAGTCCTTTGGTAAGTCGGACTCCTTGTTCGGGAACTGGGGTTCGGCCAACCATAAGTGGATTTCATCTGGCTTGACTGTCTGCTGTGTCAGAAGAAGGAAGATTGACATACCCACATTCTTTATTCGGCCTGGGTACGAGGTAATGGAAACGATAATTTTGGAACTACTCATAACAATGAGTTTATAAAGTTCCCGTTGCACCCTTGACATTCTGTATGGCTTTATGTATGCTTAAGAAACGGACTCAATAGAGGGTAAGGGCATGCAAAACATATACGATTTTTTCGGAAGCATCATGTCAAGTCAAATAACCATCAACATCCTGTCAAATGTTTTGTCAATACCGGTTATCGCATTTATTGGCTGGATTATTTATTCAGGCATGAAACGGTATCAGTTCGGACGCTTAATCGTATGGTGGTGGTTTGGGGGTAAAAAACTTCGAACAGCCCCGAAGACTATTTTTGAATGGAATAAAATCATTACTCATGCTATCAAGCTGGTGGCTGACAATCTAGGTGTAATGAGGACATTCCAGGGCTCGCCGATTGGAATGCCGTTGGCAACATGTTCGGTTGAATTTTACCATAAAGTTATGTTTATGGCATGGTTATCCGTACAACCGGACAACGCCCTATACAAGAAAATCACGACCGAACATCACATGGGTAATGGTCATGTTTACTATGATTCTGATAACGAATCTAAATTCGATGAATGGTCGAAAGATTTACTCGCCAGTTATGAAGGCGATTTCGAGCAAATAGCAATAATGAGCTACTCGGATTTCATGTGGGTGTTTAGAGACACCCTATTTTCAGTGGCGTAGACACTTATGCCACAAGCGGCAACGGAATAGGCGGTCTATCCATGTAAGTCCACTTGGAATCGTCATAGATGGCAACTGCGTTGTGCTTCTCCCAGTTGGACTCTTTGAGGTGGAAATCGCCCTCGGCGTAGTTACGGAGGTTGTGCCACACCAGATAGTTGTTGAGATACTTGGTAGCGACCCCGTGGAAGCGCACCATGAAGGACTTCAGCTGGCTATGGTAGCCGTTGATGTGCTGGATGCCAAGGGTGCCGTTCGTGCGGCGGTTGGACTTCAACTGCAAGAGGTTGATTTCCTCCTGTTCCGCGAAGCCCACATAGCTGTTCAGCTTGTCGGTGCACAGTACCGCATCGGGAGCGATACGGCCACCTAGAACGCTACTCAAAGCAGCAACGGAAGGACGACCAAGGTTAGCAATCTTCGCGATGGACTTGCCATCACGATTGACCGCACACGGCACACATACCTGTTCCAGGGAGACACCGCGCTTCTTGGCGCGTTCACCGCGTAGATGCGGCTCACGGGGCATGGAGAAGCGTTCGCTGTTGCTGTGGTTGCCCTTGAAGGATATGCGGAAGAAGGTCTCGTCTGCTTCCACGATGCCATCCAGCTTGACCTTGGCCTGCATTTCCTGCAGGGCATCAAGTATCTTGTGGCGAAGGAAGAAGGCCGCGTTCTTGGAAATCTTGCACTCGTAAGCGGATGCACGGACAGTCATGCCGTGCATCATGCAATGCACATACTTCATGTAGGTTTCCAAGTCCAGCTTGGCTCCGTGGAAGATTGTGCGGGTGGCGTAGGTGAAAGTCTTGCCACAGCCCTTGCAGACGAAACGCTGGTGGCCGGTCTTGGTCTTGCCATTCTTCTTGCAGTCAACAAGACCGCAGTGAGGGCAGAACACGCCATCGTGGAAACGATACTTGTCGAGGAACTCTTCCATTGTGGTAGAGTCGATAATCTCGGTCATCTTGGTAGGCATGCCGAGCATCTGCATAAAGCGCATCTTGTCCTGCTTGGACAAGGTGTTGTACATCTGGTACACGACATTGACTTCTGACATTGGACTTTCCTCCTTATAGCCTATGAAATATAGCAAAAAGGAGTGTCACTTTATGACACAGAAGCCTCTGTTTGTAAATTTTAGTAAACAAAAGGTGCCTAATTGGCGAAATTAGGCGAAAATCGGCATTTTACGACCGGAGCAACACTTTGGGTGGACATAGCCTTTTGCAAAATATTTAATGCGTCGGCGCAATTTTTGCAAATCAATTCATTTTCTTTGGCACGTTCAGCGGTTTTATCCATAAAAAGATAATGAGCTGCATTACTGATGCCTGCTAAGCGAATCGTCGTAATTTGAAGCATCGCTTCCTCCATCCATTTTTGAGTGTTTTCAAGTTCCGTTATGGAAACTTTCCTGCATAAATTATCTTAATTCGCTAGAAATAATGCCAAAGCGAAGAGTAAACTTTTCTTTATGTTACAGGTATACTATAAAATGCCCGTTTCTAGCTTCTCCGAGTGTCCGATGAAGCTAGCGACGACCGTCTCTAGGTTCTCCGAGTGTCCGATGAAGCTAGCGACGACCATCTCTAGGCTGTCCGAGTGTCCGATGATGCTAGCGACGACCGTTTCTAGCTTCTCCGAGTGTCCGATAAGGCTAGCGACGACCGTTTCTAGCTTCTCCGAGTGTCCGATGAAGCTAGTGACGACCGTTTCTAGCTTCTCCGAGTGTCCGATGAAGCTAGTGACGACCGTTTCTAGCTTCTCCGAGTGTCCGATAAGGCTAGCGACGACCGTCTCTAAGTTCTCCGAGTGTCCGATAAGGCTAGCGACGGAAATAGTTAGGGAATTAGAATTCCTGCTTAAAATGAAAGCAAAAGGGTTGCGCCCGGGCCTTCGGGGCGGAAGTCAGGGAAGACGTGTAAACGCTTGGTTTCGCTCGCCGCGAGATCGCTCGATGTTGAACGATAAATGCCCATCACATCCAAAACCGAGATGACGCGGTTCAAAATAAGAGCGCCGATGGAAACTTGGAATGCGATTCGCGAAATGCGATAATTCCGCATAATATCGCGGAAGTGCGACATCCGATGCGATGTTTCCGGATTATCGCTCGAGCCCCAGTTCCAAGAATGCGATTCATCGAACGGATAATCTTTGTCGATAGCGTGACCGCGGCGAAGCATTGCTTGGTTGTAATCTTCATCGGAATCGGGATTGGAATTCTCCCCGTCCACGCCACCGCGGCTGCGGTAATCGCCCATTAAATTGAGAAAGCTTTCACTCGACGGCGGATTCACAATGCCCGCATGACGCGATGCATAAGAACGCGCATTTGCAATTTGACGCTCCCCAAAAAAGTAACTGCCAAAGGTTGCGACCCAAAGAGCGACATCCGTCCAAATATAAGCCTTCACAAAAGTTTCTTCGCCTAAATAATACTGTCCCATTCCCGGAAGCAAAAGCGAAGCGCCAATCGCAAGCGGTAAACTTTTCGAGGAATTTTTACTAATCGATTCATCCACAGAAATCACTGTCTGCGCATAAGTTTCCGCAGAAAAGAAAAGGATCAAAAATGCAGCGAGCAGTTTCTTCATGAGGCTTAGAAATTAAAGTAAACATTCACGGTGGAGCGCGAATTCATCGGAACAAATCCACCTTCAAAATGCAAGTGGTCATACCACGAAAGTTCTTCTTCGTAAAGGACTTTATTGTGCGCATGCGCAGACCATGCAGCATCCAACGCCGACACGATATGGTTGAGAATTAACCCGCCGAAGAACCACGCCTGCATGTCCGCATAATCATTCGCTTTGCTGCGCATACTGCGATAAGTTTTCCAATTTTCCGATTCGCCGAGCGGAACGACTTCCGCATCATTTTTACCCAAATCCAACGCAGAAATTGCCGTTTCATTTTCCACGTCATCCCAACCGAGAACGTAAGCCGAGCCTGCGATTGTCGAATAGAACGAGCCCGAATTATAAAGGCTGAAATCGCCTTTGACTTTGTTCACATGATTTTTATCATTCACCATTTCGGTCGTCGCATCACCCGTGTAGCAGCCGTTGGTCGCCGCATCGCCATAAATGGATTTGCAATACGATTCGCGATTCGAAAGATAACGCTTCACAAATTCTTCTTCTTCGTCCGAATCATCTAAGCCATTCCGCAAATCGTGCATCTTCGTTTCGTATGTATGCGCCGAATAATGATTCTTCGCAAATTTCTTGTAACGCTTGACTTGGCGGTCGTATTTGTGCACCGAGAAATAATACCAACTTCCCCAAAGTGCGCCTTCAATCGCTAAATAAGCCGCTCCGCGCACATAATTGAAAGTAGAACCGCCCACATAAATTTGTCCAGCACCCGGCACGACGAGCGACATAAATAGCGCTTTCCGCGGGCTCTTGTATTTGCCCTTCATTTCATCGATGCTGTAAACTTTCGAAACTTTCGTCGGACCCAAAATATCTTTGCGCGAAATGGAAGAAGAACTCATCGCGATTACCGACGACGAACTAGAAACCGAGGAAGAACTCAACGCGGTCGAATCGGTTTTGAGCGTATCCGCTAAAGAATCCGCGAGCATCGGGGCGAGAGAATCGACCAAAAGGGAATCCGCCTTGGCTTGTGCTGCCGCAGAATCTGCCGCTGCCTGAGAAAGCGAATCCGCAGCAGTCGAATCCAAAGCGACCGTTTGCGAAGAATCAGCGACGAGAGAAGAACTGCTAAAGAAAGAACTCGACGAAATTTCCGCCGAAGATGACAAGCTCAAACTGCTCGAAGAAATTGCCGAACTAGAACTCATTGCGCTAGACATCGCCGAGCTAGAAATCGATGAGCTTGAAACCGCTGAACTAGAAATGGAAGAAGAAAGGGCGACCGAAGAAAAACTAACTGCAACGCTTGAACTCGACACCACCGCACTCGAAGAACTTTGCTCCGCAGACGATACGGCGACCGCGCTCGAAGAAATTTCTGCCGAAGAACTCACGGCGACAGAATCCGCAGTCTTTGCCTCTTCATTAAATTCCGCAAATAAATCACGCACTTGGGCAAACGCCGACGACGAAAGAATCAAAAAGCAAAAAGCGACAACAATAAAACGCATAGCTAGAATTTACAAAAAAAGCCGCTCCCAAAGGAGCGACTTTTTATTTTCAAGCTTAAAAAGGTTGAAAAGACTTAGTCAGCCTTCACCACCCAAACCTTGACTTCAGCGGTCACATCACCGAAGACATTCACTGTCACCGGATAGTTACCGAGCTGCTTCAGCGGTTCAGCGAGAGCGATCTGAGCACGGGAAACCTTCAAGCCTTGCTTGGTGATTTCGTCTGCGATATCAGCAGCCGTGACAGAACCATAAAGGCGATCGCCTTCCACAACGCGGCGGGAGAAGTTGAGAGTCACTTCTGCGAGCTTTGCTGCGAGAGCCTTCGCATTGCCGAGTTCCTTATTGAAGAGAGCTTCCATCGCTTCGCGGTTTTCTGCAATCTTCTTCTTCGCTTCTGCAGTAGCGCGGATAGCGAGCTTATTCGGAATGAGGTAGTTCATGGCGAAACCGTTCTTCACGTTCACCACATCCATCATATTGCCGAGATGCGGCACATTGGCTTTCAGAATAACTTCCATTTTTGCTCCTTAGCGCAGAGTGTCTGCAACGAACGGCAAAATAGCCATGTGACGGGCGCGCTTGATCGCTTCAACGAGCATGCGCTGATACTTGGCACTCGTGCCGGAAATGCGACGAGGAATGATTTTACCGCGTTCCGAGATGAAACGACGGAGAACCTTTTCGTCTTTGTAGTCGATAAATTCAACTTTGTTCTCGGTGAACCAGCAAGTCTTTTTGCGGCGAACGCGAGAGTTGTTCTTCTTATCTTCAAAAGCCATTATTCAGCCTCCCCTTCTTCTGCGTCGATCGGAGTCACTTCTTCGGTCTGGCTCATGTTCTTATCATAGATGACTTCGGTCATCGGATAATCGGCGAGGGTCATCCAACGGAGAACGTTTTCATCGAGTTTGAAAATGTTTTCCAAGGTGGAAACGACAGAAGCTTCTGCCTTGTAGTAGAAAATCACGTAGTAACCGTGAGTTTTGTGCTTAATTTCGTAAGCGAGCTTGCGCTTGCCCCAGTCGTCGCGGCGGAGAATTTCGCCAGCAGCGGTAATCTTATCGGCAAAGCTCTGAACTTCAGACGCAATCACGTCGTCAGAGAGCATGGCATCGAGGATCACCATTGTCTCGTATTGTTTCATAAAATCCCTTTGGACTTCAGCCCATGACCACCATGGTCACAGGAGGGCCCCGTGAATACGGGGGAACTACAAGATAGTAAAAAAAGAAAAATTTGTCAATTAGAAATTCAAAAGGCCTCGCGAAAGCGAAGCCTTTTTGAATAGCATGTATGGGACTCGAACCCATGTTACCGGCGTGAGAGGCCAGCGTCCTAGACCGCTAGACGAACATGCCAAAATGTCGGGGCAAAATTAGTAATTATTCGCGGTAGTAAAGGTCGAGATTGCTTTCGACATTTGCCGCTTTTTCCAAATTCTGCACATAGCTATTGAAGAGCATTGCGTAACCGAAGCGCCACGTATTTGCCAAGTCTTCGACTAAAGAGGTCTTCACCGCTGCGGTATCCGGAAGAGTGCGAGAAATGATTTTCACCATCGCAGCGCCTTCATTGGTTGCGACCGGTTCACCCCATTCGCCCACTTTCTGCTTCGAAAGAATGCTGAAAAGAGTCGGATTGGAATAGCCGATTCCCGGAACAAAACCGTCGAACGAAGCAGTTGCCTTTTCCACTTTCACCTTTTCGATGCTCGTGTCAGTTTTTGCAGAATCCGCCAAAGCAATCGCCTTTACCTGATCCTTCACCGCATTCAAATGACGCACTGCCGCGTCTTTTTCTTCTTGCAAAAGGATGCTGTTTTTGATTTGTTCAAAGTACGGAGCGACATCGCGCTTGCCCGCTGTAAGAGTTTTCAGACGAGTTGCCACGACGACAAAGTTGCCGTTCTTCAAAGCATTCGAAACTTTGCTTTCTGCCAAGTCCGGACGTTCTTTGTTAACAAAGGCAAATGCCGAAAGTCCACTCACAAATCCGATTTCTTGAATTTCGTCACCGCGACCGAGCCAAGCGGATTCGCGAACAGGAACATTCCGCGCAGCAGCAGCGTCCACGAAAGAAGAATCGCGATCTTCCACGGCGCTCTTAATGCTCAACAAAATTTGTTCCAAACTGTCCACGGTTTCCGGAGAAGCTGTCACCGAGAAGAGAATGTGAGCCGCTTTCACCTGTTCGCCAGTCGAATCTTTCTTGTGGCCGAGATTCTGAATAATATGATAACCGAATTTCGTGCGGACCGGTTCCGAGATTGCGCCCGAATCCAAAGCAAATGCGACATCTTCAAATTCTTTTACCCAAGTACCACGAGAAGTGTAATCGCCGAGAAGACCGCCGTTGGCTGCCGTTCCCACGTCTTCGCTCGAAACTTTTGCCATATCTTCGAAACTCGTTGCCGAGCTCGAATCCTTGAGCTGATAATAAACCGTCATCGCATACTTGCGAATTTCTTCTTCGTCCTTCGCAGTCGGTTGAACCGGAAGATAAGCGTAAGCAAGACGCACTTGATCGTTCGTCACAAAGAAGCTATCCGGATGCGCATTGAAATAAGCGTTCACTTTAACGCTATCCACGGATGCCGGATCGACTTTGAAATCTTCCGCCGCTGCATAAGCGACTTCCAATTCTTGCGAAGTCATACGATTGTTCACATTCCACTGCGATTCAAGGCTTGTCGGATGAGCGTTCGCCGTTACAAAAATCTGCAACTGATGCAGAGGAATCGTCATCGACTTGAGTTCTTGTTCATAGTTCTGCATGTTCAGCCATTCGTAGGCTGCTGGAGTTTCGAGCCAAGCATCGTAAGCAGCTTTGTCAAATGCGGTATCCAAAAGGAACTGCGGCAAAGTTTGAATGAAAGCTTGGACATTTTGAGCGGCTTCTTGTTCGTTCGCCGCGCTCATTTGAATGCTGTAAATTCTCTGCTGCGCTTCTTCGCCCACCATCCGACGGACGGCGTCCGGATTATTTTTGAGTTCCGCTTTCATTTCGGCAACGGATGCGTAGAGCGAATTTTCGTCAAACTGCGCCTTGAGGAGTTCCTGCTGCACAAAGCCTTGGAACACGGAATTGCGAAGCTGAGCGCGCTGTTCATCGCTCAAATTCTGTCCGCGATAATTGATTTCGGTGATGCGATTCACGCGATTATTGAATTCTGCATACGGAATTTCTGAACCATCCACGCGTCCGATCGGATACTGATGAGACTGTTCCGGAGTGCGGTCCATCGCAAGAAGACCAAGAGCGATACCTACTGCAAAGATGGCAATGACCCATTTCGCGTTTTCGTTAATCCATGTCAGCATAAAGGAAACTCCATTTCCATTTTGATTTGCCCGCAAATGTAGTAAATTGAAAACCAAGAAAAATAAAGCCCGCGAAAACGAATGGCTTTTTCAATTCACAAAACTCAATGATTAAGAACTTCGCGCTAAAAAGTTTGAACAAAAAACTCTAAGCTATAAATTCTAAGTTCTAAGCTCTCTTTAAGCATTATAAATCGCTTCGAAATTTTCGATAAGCAATTCGCGTTAAAATAGCGCAGGCGACAAATGTGAAAATGCTGAGTCCAAGCGAAGCAAAGTCGATTGAAAAATAGCGTTCGGCGAAGAATTGAAATAAAATAAAAATGGCGAAGAAAAAAAGAAGCGAAATTTGATTTGCTGCGCGGGTCGTTTTCACAGAGAGCGAAACGAAAAGCGCAATCGACGAAAAAAGAATCGTCATGCAAAATCCCGCCCAAACGGATTTTATCCAAAATGAGAATGCATTTCCCGAAAGCATTCCCGCAAAAATCGTCTCGGAAAGCAGCAAGAAAAAGAGCGGAATTGGAATTAACGCCAGCAATTTTCCGTAAAAAATGAAAGATGAATTTCCCGGAAGAAGCTGCAAAAGTTCGAGAGAGCCGCGTTCACGTTCCCCCGCAAAACTATCCGAAGCAAGCGGCACCGCCATCGGCGAAAGCAAGAGCGCACAAAGAAGCATCGTAAACGGAATCGTCTCGGACGAAGCATTTTCGAGAATGAAAAATTGCGAACAAATTAACAGAAACGGAGGAAAGAAAAAAGGCAACAGAAATTTGGGCTCGCGAAGAATTTGCCGCAGTTCGTGACGCATTACATGAAAAATAATTTTCATTTTACACGCTGCCTTTTTCTCGTTGAATGCATTGACGGTAAAAATTTTCAAGCGGAGTCCGCGCTTTTTCGATGTGCAAAATTTCTTCGGGCGAAATGCCTTCGCACTGCATTTTTTTGCAGAAACTTTCAGCCGATTCCCCCGCTGGAATTTTCACGCAGACATTCATTTCGTCCGAGCAAAGTTCTTCTCTTTTTTTGTGTGCGAGCAATTTTCCGCGGAAAAGGATTCCAAAAGAATCCGCAAAATTTTCCATTTCCGAAAGGATGTGCGAACTCACGATTAGCGTGCCGCCGCATTCCCTTTTCCATTCGCCGAGTAAATTCCAAACCGCTTCGCGCGATTCTGGGTCGAGATTGGCGACGGGTTCATCGAGAAGGAGCAACTGCGGACGCGGTAAAAGCGCCCGCAAAATTTGCACCTTTTGCCGCATTCCCATCGAGAGAGTTCCCATTTTTTGCGAAAGATTGACAAGTCCGAGCGCAGAAGCGAGATGCGTCATCTGCGATTTGACTTCGGAATTTTTCATCGCATAAAATGCTGCGAAAAATTGCAAATATTCTGCTATCGAAAGCCGCGGATAAATTCCCGGATTTTCTAAAAGAATTCCGCATTGAGAAAGGTCTAAAAGTCCATTTGATAATTGCAAAGGCGGCGCAATTTCAACGCATCCTTGCTTTGCCAAAAGTCGTCCGCAAAGAATTCGCAAAAGAGTCGTTTTTCCCGCACCATTCGGCCCGAGTAACGCAAACGATTCTCCGCGAGAAATGGAAAAATCCACGTCATCTAAAACGAGTGGCGCAGACGCTGCATAAGCAAAACTCAAATGCAAAAAATGAAGAAGCACGAGAACAATTTAAATTCGGAATACAAAAGTTAAAATGAAAAATAGAGAGAATGGCGCGCTTTGCGCGCGAATACGAGAAATGCGCGCCTACGGCGCGCAAACGAATCCAACAAATACAAAAAACTCCTCCGTCGCGGAGGAGTTTTGAAATCGCAATTTGAAAATGCCGATTAGTTTTCGTTGTTCTGCATTTCCATCGTTTCGCGGTCCATCGTGTGCGTCAAGTATTCCTTGAAGTTACGGTCGATGTTCACGCCATCAAATTCTGCTGCATCAGCGTCCAAGACGAAGACTGCGCTCGGGTTATCCAACCAACCGACAACGTCAACGCCCTCGAGACTCATCGACTTGTCGCCTTCGGCTTTTGCCACATATTCCACAGCGCCTTTGCCGACCCAACCTTGGCCGCAAGAACCTTTCACGAGAACGTATTCGCCTTCGTCTTTCACAATGCGAAGTTCATCGGAGAAGCCAGCGGTGCAAACCACATCGGAACCGCCTTTGGTCTTCGTTAAATCAATATCGCCGCGCTTTGATTTAACAGACTTCGGAGCCGCCATCGCAGCGACAACCATCAAAGCAAGAAGGCAGAACAAAATTTTC
This sequence comes from Hallerella porci, assembly GCF_003148885.1. Taxonomy (NCBI): domain Bacteria; kingdom Pseudomonadati; phylum Fibrobacterota; class Fibrobacteria; order Fibrobacterales; family Fibrobacteraceae; genus Hallerella; species Hallerella porci. The sequence continues at coordinate 41,697 of NZ_QGHD01000016.1, forward strand.
TTAGTCATTTCTCATCCTCTTAGGGTGAAATCCCTTTTCGAATCTTTAACCCAAATATATCCTTTATTTTTCAAAAATGGTATGGATTTTTTCTTTTTTCTCGTTTTTTTACCTTGAACCGGCAAAATTGGCGAAATTTTCCCATTTTCGATGACGAGGAAGCCGAGAAAATTCGGCGGGCAGCTCCTAAAGACTCTTCCTAATTATAATTTTGAGGTATGAAAAAATTTTTCCTCACCTTTGTAATTCTCGTTATCCTTGCGACTGCAGCACTTTATTTTGCAAAAAAGCAAATTGACGCCCCGAATCAAGTCCGCAAATGGACGACGGTTCAAGTCGCAAGCGGAGCGACTCCCGTTAAAATCGGAAATGCTTTGGCCGAAAAAGGACTCGTTTCGAGTTCCAAGCTTTTTTCTTGGTGGTGCAGAATTCAAAAAGTGCAATTAAAAGCGGGCTGGTACGATGTGCCGCCCGCGATGAGCATTGCAAAACTCGCCGAAATTTTGAGTTCTGGGAAGACAGCAACCCGCAAAGTGACAATTCCCGAAGGCCGCGCTTCTTGGGAAATGCCCGCGTATTTTCGAAAAGCAATTCCCGATTTTGATTCGACAAAATGGGAAGCTATCGTCCACGACCCGCAGTTTGCAAAAGAACTCGGTTTAGAATCCGATAATTTAGAGGGCTATTTGCTCCCCGAAACTTACTCCATCGAATTCGGTGCCACCGAAAAAGATATCGCGCGTCAAATGGTCAAGGCGAATTTAAAACTCAAAAAAGAAATGCAGGCGTTACAAAGTCCGCTGTGGAATGAACTCGGTGGCTGGCACAAAGTGCTGACTCTCGCAAGCGTCGTCGAAGAAGAAACCGGAAAAACCGACGAGCGCAATTTAATCGCAGGCGTTTTCGTCAACCGTCTTCGAATCGGAATGCCTCTCGGCGCTGACCCTACGGTGCGGTTCATCTTCCGCAATTTAACCGGGCCGATTTACAAAAGTCAATTACAAAGCGATAGCCCCTATAATACAAGGCGTTTCAAAGGTCTTATGCCCGGGCCGATTTCAAATCCGGGACGCAAAGCAATCGAAGCTGCACTGCACCCGACGAATACAAAAGCGCTTTATTTTGTCGCCAAAGACGACGGTTCGGGAACGCACTTCTTTTCGAATTCTCTTTCGGAACACAATCAATTTAAATCGACCGCAGCTCAGAACAGAAAGCGTTCGCAATAATTGACGCCGCACCTCGAGGTGACTGCGCTCTAAAAATCTTACGGCAAAAAAATCATCGCAAAATAGCGTTGAAAATTTTGTCATTTTTCGTCATTTTGAAATGCTATCTTATAGGCAAAGGAAATTGAGAAATGCAAAACGAAATCGAAAATTTGAACTCTCTCGTCAGCGAAATCGCAAAGCTTTTGGCAGAACGCGGCGAAACGCTTTCCACAGCAGAATCGTGCACCGGTGGCATGATTGCGAGTTCGATTGTGAATGTTTCGGGCGCAAGTTCTTTCTTTAAAGGCGGCGCGTGCACTTATTGGAACGAAGCCAAGCACAATATCCTCGGCGTTCCGCAGCGAATTTTGGATAAATATACCGAAGTCAGCGAAGAAACCGCATTGGCGATGGCAGAAGGTGCGCGTCAAATTTACAATACCGATTGGGCGGTTTCTACAACGGGAGTCGCTGGGCCAAATGGCGGCACGCCGGGAAAACCTGTCGGCTTTGTTTGGATGGGAGTCGCATCGAATTGTAAAAAAATAGCCCTGAATGTAAAATTTTCAGGAAATCGGGAAGAAATTCGTGAAAAAACCGTCTTTAAAGTACTGACTTTGCTGCGAAATGCAATTTTTGAAGAAAATGAACAAAAAAGCACTTGCACAAAAGTTCAGTAATTTATATATTTAACAACAAAAAACTCATTTGGAGAATAAACAAAATGGCAAAGAAAACTGCAGCAACACTCAACAAGCCCCTTTCCGGTGAAAAAGCAAAAGCCGTCGAAGCAGCGATTGCACAAATCGAAAAGAATTTCGGTAAGGGTTCGATTATGACTTTGGGCGGTCAACCCGAACAGAATATTCCGGTGATTCCATCGGGCTGCATTCAGTTGGATATGGCTCTCGGTGTGGGAGGTTTCCCGCGCGGACGTATCATCGAAATTTACGGTCCGGAATCTTCGGGTAAAACAACCCTTTCTCTGCATGCGATTGCCGAAGCGCAAAAGCAAGGCGGAGTTGCCGCATTCATCGATGCAGAACACGCTTTTGACCCGGTTTATGCGCGTCATTTGGGAATTAACATCGATCAGCTTCTCGTTTCGCAGCCGGACACAGGCGAACAAGCGTTGGATATTGCAGAAACATTGGTGCGTTCGGGAGCAATCGACATTATCGTCGTGGACTCGGTTGCAGCACTCGTTCCACAAGCAGAAATCAACGGAGAAATGGGCGATAACCATGTGGGCTTGCAAGCGCGCTTGATGTCGCAAGCTCTCCGCAAACTCACCGGCATCCTTTCGAAGTCAAATACTTGTATGATTTTCATCAACCAGTTGCGTATGAAAATCGGCGTGATGTTTGGCAACCCCGAAACGACAACCGGCGGAAACGCATTGAAGTTCTACGCATCGCAGCGGATTGATATTCGTCGCATCGCCCAAATCAAAAACGGCGAAGATGTGATTGGTAACCGCACTCGCGTGAAAATTGTGAAGAACAAAGTCGCAGCTCCGTTTACCCAATGCGAATTTGACATTCTCTATGGGCAAGGCATTTCCCGTGAAGCGAGCATTCTCGATCTCGGCGTGGAACTGGATGTGATTGAAAAGAGCGGCTCTTGGTTTTCCTATAACGGAGAACGCATCGGCCAAGGTCGTGAAAGTGCACGTCTCTTCCTCAAGAGCAATCCGGAAATTTGCAGCGAAATTGAAACGAAGATTCGCGAAAAAATGAAAGATGTGAAAATGTTTGACATCTCCGAAGATGAAGCGCTTGCTGCTGACGATACTCTCGAAACAAGCGAACTTCCTCCTGCTGAAGAAGAAGCTTAACTCTTCCTGTTGATAACAAAAAGTCCTTTTTCTTTTCCAACCTGGCATCGGTTTCGCCATATTCCAATGCCCCGCGAAAGGGAAAAGGACTTTTTTCAATTTTTGGGAAAAGAGCATTCATTTCACATAATCGTTTGTCATTTCCAATTTTTAAAGGTACACCCTATTTCCCGTATTCGCAATGAAATGGCTGTTCGGAATTGTATCATTTATTACAACAAGACGAAACGCATTGAAAAAATCGAATCCGAAAAAGATGGCAAAAATACATTGACCACGTTTACCTACGATGCAAACAACCATTTAAAGAAAATGGTTGTATCCGTCATGGTAAATGGAGTTGAAAGCGTTGTGGCAACAGAGTTCTTGCGCTTGCAAAAATCAGATAAAGTGACGGATTCTTTATTTGAGTTTTAATTAAAATTTTACCCAGCTAAAAAATAGCCGGAGCGCAAAACTTAAAATTCAAATTATTGATTCAACGACAATTATTTTTTTTGCAATTTCTAAGCTCCGCAGAATTTATCCGTATTTTTTTTCGGGCGATAATAAATTCTAATTTATACTTGTGATTCGATTTTTGTGCATTTTATTGGTGACGATGTCTGTTGAGATCGTCGCAGAAGAATGTCCGCAACTGCTCGTGGACTCGGCTGCGATCATTTCCATTGAAGGGCGATTTGTAAACCGCGAACATTCCCGCGTTCACGTGGATATTATGTGGCAACATGAACCGCTTTCTGCAGATACTTTTGACATTTCACTTCCCCATTCCGCATTCCGCTATGTTTCGGCTCCGCAATTTCGTTATGTCGAAATCAAGCCCGAAAATATTCGGCGGCAAATGGCAATGCACCATTTAAAAGAATTCATTGGCGAAACGCCTCTCAAGTGGGATGATTTTGAACTTCTCGCCCGCGGATCATTTCTTTGCCCCGATAGTTTACACCGCGATTCGACAATTCTTTACACCGCCATTTCGCAAACTTGGTTTACTCTCAATGTGGAAAAGTCTCAGCCCGATTCCATTCGGATGAACGGACCTGCCGGTGAAAAAAGGAAAATTTTCATTCATTCGTGGAAGTCTTACGACGGAATTTTTCTCCCTGCGATTCTCGATATTCAAGGCAGCAATTATTCGGGTTCTCTTTGGATTCGCACTGCAAAACGCGTGCCCGCGAAACAAAATTTCACGCCCGAAGAAAAGTCCGCGAAAGAAGAAAAATCATTCCTTTGGAACTGGTCGAATGCCGAATCCGAAGTTCCGCTGATATTGCAAATGCACTAAGAATTGCTGCGAAACTTTTCCGCTGTAAAAGCGCTCTTTTTCTCGCATCCAAAATCCGCCCATCAGCGTTAATTTATTCGGACTTGTATCGCCCCAACGAAGCGAAGGTCCGAGAAGTCCAATCGTATAACTCAGCGGTTCTTTGAGATACGAGCCGTCCGACGAGCGCGAACTTCCGGTATTATACTGATTCAAATGACATGCTAGCGCCCAATGCTCGGAGAAAGGAATGTAAGCGTAAGCAACGAGATCGATGATAAAATCGCGGCTAAAAACGGGAATGTTTCGGCGGTAATCAAAACTTTTCCCTTCGAATTGCGTGCTGATATCGACGAGAGTAAAATGCACCCCGAGCCCGAGCAGCCCGTCCGAGCCCATCGCATATTCCAAGTCAAAGAAGAACGCAAAATTTTGCATCAAATCAACGGCAGCGTCACTCGTATAAACGCGATCCGAAATCCAATCTGCATTCCACGAATCGGCGATGCTTCCGTTTTTCAAATTGCTCGAAAGAGTCATCTCGACATTGGAATTGAAATAAGTATAATGCTCGTAAATAAATCGGGCTTCGACTTGCGGATTCATTTTAAACGGGCGTCCGCCAATGCCCAATCGAAATCCCCCGTAAAAAGGAGAAACTTCCATATCCATTGAAAAACGCAAAAATGCTGCATCGGGATCGAGAAAATTTCCATAAGGCAAATCGCGCAGCGGTTCAATCCAGTTAAACGATGCTGTCGCCGTTCCCTGATTCATCCACTGTCCCCAAACAATCGGCGTATTTCCCGAAAGAATCATATTCAAATTCGGGCCATATTGTAACCGATACAGTCCGTTCATATCAAAAATATCTGCCAAAGACGCACTCGCAAGCAGCGAAACGCCAAAGGCAATTTTTTGGAACAGACGAAATTTCATCAAATAAAAATTAAAAACTTTCTTGAATGCAATCGACGAAAATTTGCATTATTTCCGATGAAGATGGCACAATTTTTTAAGAAGCATAAAAAAAGGAATTTCGTTGTTCTTTAATCCGCTTTCCTGCCGTTCTTATCGCAAAACCTACCCATTTACTTTTGCAAGTCGCATTTCTTTTCTAAATTGCGCTCCGATGGATTCATTTACCACAGTCCAGCTTCCGAGGGAAATTACACCCAAGGACATCGGCACAATTCAAAAGAGCTGCGCCCGCATTCTTGCGCGCGGTGATTTGCGCTTAGACGGTTCTGCGGTCGCATCGCTGGATTTTTTTGGAAAAACTCTTCTCGCTGACATTGCAATCGCTGCAGAATCGAGCGGGAGAAAATGCGTTCTCCGCGGATTTTCGTCCGAATTACGCGAAGAACTTTCCAAATTAACCATCAATCATGTGCCGAAAAAAGATGAAACTCTCAAAATGGGATTCGTCGAAAAGCTCGGCGATTTCGGATTTTTTATTTTAAAAGGTTTCCGCGATTTCAGTTATCTTTTGAGCGAATGCCTTTATTGGACTCTCTTTAAGCCGTTTGATAAAAACCGCATTCCTTTTCACGGAACTGCATTGCAAATGTTACGGCTCGGCGCGGACGCGAGCGGAATCGTTTTCTTGCTCGTTTTTCTCATCGCTTTTTCGCTCGCCTTTCAAAGTTCCAATATGTTGAACGCAGTTGGCGGCGGTTCTTTCCTCGCGGGCGGTCTCGGCTTTTTGATGTTTGCAGAAATCGGTCCGCTTTTAAGTTCGATTATTTTGGCGGGACGTTCCGGCAGTTCGATTACCGCAGAAATTTCGAGCATGACTGTCGCCGAAGAAATCAAAGCGCTCAAAACGATGGGCATTCAACCGATTCAATTTTTGGTACTTCCCCGCTTCAAAGCGTTGAGCGTCACCGTTCCGATTCTTTCTTTTTGCTCGTCGATTTTCGGATGCCTTTCCGGTTTAATCGTTGCAGATTTAGTCTGCCAAATTTCACCATATAATTATATTCTTTCGTTAAAAGACGGCATTGATGTCATCTTGATTTTTAAAAGCATGATTAAATCCGTCGTCTTCGGCTGGATTATCGCACTCGTCGCTGCGCAAAAAGGTTTAAATGTCCGCGGCGGTGCCGATGCCGTCGGACGCGCGACAACTTCTTGCGTGGTGACTTCGATTTCGGGAATCATCATCGCTGACGCCATTTTCTCTTTCATTTATTACTGATATGTCCGCAGTTCTCGAAGTCAAACATTTACGCGCCGGTTATGGTCAACGAGTCATCTTAAAAGATGTTTCGTTTTCGGTTCAGCCCCGCGAAATTCGGATGATCCTCGGCGAATCCGGCTGCGGAAAATCCACGCTTTTAAATAACATTCTCAAATTGGAACACGCGATTTCCGGTTCGCTCGCTTTTTTCGGCGAAGAAATTCCGACGAAAGAACCGATTCCCGATTACATCCGCCGCAGAACGGGCGTGCTTTTTCAAGGCGGCGCTTTGCTTACCAATTTGACCGTTGCCGAAAATGTGGAATTGCCTTTGCGTCGCAGTTATCCGAAACTCGCACAAAAAACCTTGGACGAAATCGCCGCAGACCGTTTAGAAAAAGTGCATTTGCTTAATGCATTTTACAAATTTCCTTCGGAGCTTTCGGGCGGTATGCGGAAACGCGCAGCGCTCGCGCGGGCGATTGCATTTGAACCCGAGCTTCTTTTCTGCGATGAACCGTCGGCGGGACTTGACCCCGTTACATCGCGTTCTTTGGACGAATTGCTTCTCGAACTCCGCGATACTCTCGGCGTTTCTGTCGTCATCGTTTCGCACGAACTCGAAAGCATTAAGACGATTACCGATAAATTTATTTATCTGAAAAATGGCGAAATTTTAATGGACGATACTCTCGAAAATGGAATGGCATCGGACATTCCTGCGATTCACGATTTTTTTGCCCGCGAACATCATAAAGCTGAAACGAATAAACGATTCGTTCACTTTCAATTTGAGGACTAGCAAAGTTTTATGGATACCACAAGAACAGAACGCATCCGCCTCGGCATCTTTCTTTTGATTTGCTTAGGAGCTGCAGTCGGATTCACCGTTTTCATCGCCGAGCAACAACTCGCCGACAAAAAAACGGAATATTATACGGTGTTTCACGAATCGGTCATCGGACTTTCCATCGATGCAAAAGTTTTACTCAACGGCATCGAAGTCGGTAACGTTACCCAAATTCATATCGATAGCACAAACCTCGGCAATGTCGTCGTGCGCTTTAATGTGAAAGAAGGAACACCCATCAAAACGGGAACGCGGACGCGGATGACTCACGGAATTTCACTCACGGGATTAAAAGATCTCGTCCTTTCGGGCGGTGAAGTTTCCGAAGCGGATATTCCCGCGGGCGGTTATGTGCAAGCCGGTGACAATATGCTCGCCAAAATTTCGGACAAAGCCGAAGAAACTTTTGACCGCGTCGCAGTCATCATGGATCAACTTTCGAAAATCCTTTCCGAAGACAATGCGAATCACATTTCCAATACTTTGAAAAATTTGGAATCGATGAGCGCAAACGCAAATAAAATCACCCGCGAAATTCAATCGCCGATGAAAGAAATCGAAGCGTCCGCGCAATCGCTGCATCAAACTCTCGACGATTTGAATAAAGCCGAAATCGCTAAAAAAATTGAAGACGATTTGGTCTTAATCCAAGCGAAGATGCAAGAATTAGACGTCAAATCCATCAACGAAAATACGGTTTCTGCGCTCAAGTCGGTAAGCGATATGACGAAACGCGCCGATATGGTTCTGTATAACAATCAAGATCGCCTTTCCGAAGTTTTGGATCAATTAAATGCTGTGCTTTCCAATCTTTCTGTCTTCTCGCAAAAGATTAAGCAAAATCCGTCGGCGCTTATCCGCGAATCCAAACAAACGGGCCGTTAATTTTATTGAGGACGCAAAATGAAGCATTTTATTCTCACTCTCAGTTTTCTTTCGTTACTCGCCCTTTCTGCGTGCTCCACCACCTCGGTGCAAACGCGTTATTATACTCTTGCTGCCGATGCCCAAGCAAAATCTTCGACAGCGACCGAATTCAGTTTAGTCGTCAAAAAATTCTCCGCCGATCCCGCGTATGCGCATTCGAATATCGTCTATCGCGAATCGCCCTACGATTTTATGTCGTATAATAACGATCTTTGGGCAACTTCTCCCGAATATCAAATCACCAATGTCGTCGCCGAAAATATCAAACAAAGCGGACTCTTTCAAAAAGTAGAAGTCCGCGCCTCGGCCATTCCCGATTACGAACTTTCGGGTTTTGTTTCTGCGATTGAAGAAGTCGATTTGGATTCTTCCGATCGTTACGCCCGCGTCGCGTTAGAGCTCACTTTCCGCGATGTGCAAAAAGATTCCGTTCTATGGAAAAAATCCTACGACGAAAAAGAAGCACTCGCAGGAAACGAACCGAGGGAAATTGCCAAAGCAGCGTCCAAACTCGTGAACCGTTACACCCAAGAAGCAATCGATGCGATGAGTTCTGCAATCGCCCGCTGAAAAATTTCTCGTGCAAACTTTCCGAAACATTTGTGACAAGAAACAAAAATTTATTTATCTTACAATCGCTAAAAGCGTAACCTCTTCAGGAGCGATTATGAAATTTTACAGGTTCATCGCACTCGGACTCGCAGTTCTTGCCTTTTCGGCGTGCAACAGCCGCTATTCTTCGTCGGTTCTCGTCGAACGCGGCGTCGAACAATATGAACGCGAATATTTTGCGACAAAAGAAAGTATGGGCATCGAAAAGCGCCTCAAAGATATCTTCTTGCAAGGCTACATCGAAGAAGGCATGACCCAAGAAATGGTGAACCTTCTTTGGGGACCTCCCGATCGCGAAATGCAAGACGGCTTCCTTTGGGAATACTTGACCCGCGATGGTCAACTCATCACTCGCCTCAAATGGAAAGAACCGGAAACCGCTCGCCTCAAAGGCTACGAACACGAACTCATTTTGGATAAAATTGAAGGCGACCGCTACGGCGGATCTGCTCCTCCGAAAAAGAGTTTAGAATCGGCTTATTAAGAAGCATTTTCAAAAAGCGCCGCCCCCAAGGTGACGCTTTTTTTCTACATTTGGTTTGGAATTTATTCTAACAATCCTACGAAGGAGTTAAACATTATGCGTCAGTACATTATTGCTGGTAACTGGAAGATGAACAAGACCGTGAGCGAAAGCGTCCAACTCGCAAGCGACATCGTCGCTGCAGTCAAAGACGTGAAGAAGACCGAAGTGGTCATCGCTCCGACTTACCTCGCCGCAGCAAAAGTTGCCGATGTCATCAAGGGTTCGAACGTGAAGCTCGCCATCCAAGACATTCATTGGAAGGATCAGGGCGCATTCACCGGTAAAGTTTCCGTAGACATGGTGAAGGAAATCGGCGCTGATTACATTATCATCGGCCACTCCGAACAGCGTCAATATTTCCACGAAACAGACGAAACCGTGAACCTCAAGGTGAAGAAGACTCTCGCCGCTGGTATCAAGGTGATCATCTGCATCGGTGAAACTCTCGAACAGCGCGAAACTGGCGTTCTCAAAGAAGTTCTCGGCCTCCAGATCAAGGGCGCACTCGCAGGCGTTTCCGCTGAAGACGCAGACAAGAACGTCGTCCTCGCTTACGAACCGGTTTGGGCGATCGGCACCGGCAAAACCGCTACCGACGAACAAGCAGAAGAAGTCCACGCTTACATCCGTTCTCTCATCAAGGAAATCTACGGCGAAAAGATTGCCGAAGATATGCGCATCCAATACGGTGGATCGATGAAGGGTGCAAACGCTGCAGGTCTTCTCGCTCAGAAGGATATCGACGGCGGTCTTATCGGTGGTGCAGGCCTCAAGGCTGATACCTTCAAGGCAATCATCGACGCAGCCGAAGCCAAGTAATCTCAGCTGAAGGAATCAAAATGTCAACACTCTTTTGGGTCGGAATCGTAATCCACATCTTCCTCTGCCTTTTCTTGATTCTGTTGATTCTTCTTCAGAACGATAAGATGGGCGGTCTCGCAGGCCTCGGCGGAATGACTTCGCAATCTGCATTCTCCACTGCAGGTGCGGCAACGTTCGTTCAGAAGCTCACGAGAGTCGTCGGCATCATTTACTTGGTGCTGGTCTTTGCCCTCGGGTACATGACCATTCAGGAAGATCGCTCGGTCAAGGCAACCTCGTCGCTCAAGCAGTCTGCAGAACAATCTGCAACTGCGGCTCCGCAGATTCCTGCAACCGCGATTCCCGCAGCACCTGCCGCCGAAGTTCCGGCAGCAGAACTCCCCGCTGCCCAGTAATCATTCCGATTAGAATTGCAACAAAAGGTTCTGCGAAAGCGGAGCCTTTTGCGTTATAGAACGAAAATCAATCCAGAACACCAAATAGGATTTCTGAAAAAATCGCTTTTCGAAAAAAAAAGTGATTTTTTTTGCCTTACCCCTTGACAAGGCTTGACGGATTATCTATATTAGGGCGCGTAATCAAGTTAACCACGCGGTCGTGGTGGAATTGGTAGACACGCTAGCTTGAGGTGCTAGTGCGGGCAACCGCTTGACAGTTCAAGTCTGTCCGACCGCATCAGAGTTCGGTTTTGAAAGAGACCGAACTCTTTGCTTTTAAAGCGGAAATTGAAGAGAGCTCATTTGTATTTTGAGAACTCAATTAACCTTTGCTATTTTCAATATCAATTTCTAAAATTTTTCTATGTCAAATTTTTTCAGAATCAATTATACATCAGATTGCTTGATGGCTGAATGAATTTGTTCAAATTTTTTCTTTAGTTCTTTATAACTCGCTGAATTTTCTTTTTTGAAATTTTCTAATTCTTCTGCACAAGGATTTGGCGGCATTCTTTTTAGATTAAAGATGTCTAATTTTTGTTTTAAAAAATTCAGATATTCATTTAATTTGCAAAATCGCATATCATTCTCTTTTAAAACATTCTTTTTCGCATTCGCTAAGTAATTTTTCCTCTGCGATTCAGAAATTTTCCGATCATCTTTTTGATTTTTGCTGATTAAAGCGGGGAGTTGTTTATTGTATTCCGTGAGCAATGTTGCCACAGAAACGGTGTCTCATTCCTTCAGTTTTTTCTCACTGCCCACGATTTCGTTATATATCTCAATACAAGTCATTTTACTCGTTTGGCTCTGTTAGCCATCATGGTTGTTGACATCTATCGTGAATATAGATTTTATTCTGAAAAAGAGGAAATACGCCTTCAAAAAAACATGGACATACGCCGGAAATACGTAGGAATCGCCCGCAGGGTACGCTCAACGCAAAATCGCCCGGCGGCGGCATCGGGCTTGCGTGGATGACGTCCGGATTCGGGGCCGGATACGGGTTCTAGGCGGCCCGCAGGAGCGGGAGGGCCGGGCGGGACCAGA
>NZ_QGHD01000017.1 GCF_003148885.1 Hallerella porci
GGAACTGCTCCACGACGGACTCGTCCGATACGTTGCGGATGTGCTTCAGGATGATGAGCCCGGTCATGAGACGGATCGGCTTGTTCGGCGCACCCTTCTTTTCGTTGAACAATTTGGAAAACTCGGTCTCGAACTTGTTCCAGTTAATTTTGTTCGCGAGAACGTAGAGGGAATGCTTGTGGTTCAACTGTTCCTCAAGGGAACAGAAAAGGCTTGTCTGGGCGGAGGATTTCGGAGGTCTATACATGGGAAAAATTGCAAGGTTTTCAGTCATATTTTAGAAAACCTTGCAATAATTTCACAGGGTAGAAATCAGTTTTTCCCAATAGTTATGCGGGCTGGGCGGGATTTTAAGGGACGACTATTTAGATGATTTGACTTGGCAAAGAGTTGCAAATTTTCACGCAAAAAATTTTACAAAAAAAGTCCCGCAGAACGGGACTTGAAAAATTAAAGTTTTTTGATGACGAACAAGTGCCCAGGCGCTTTATTCGGATCAAGTCGCACAAAGTTTTTGGAACCGTGCCACACATACGATTCGTCGGTCACCAAATCTTTGACAAAGAAGAATGCATCGTCGGGAAGGCCGAGCTTCGCCATATCCAAAGCAATCATACCTTCTTGCTGATTATGCATATCCATATTGGCGACGCAGAGAATGACATCGTTATCTTTCTTTTTGGAATAGACCATCAAATTGGAATTTTCTGCGTAGTGGAATTCCAAATTATCATATTCCTGCAAAGCGGGATGATGCAATTTGGCTTCGTTAATGCGGCGCACGAAATCTTTAATGTTGACGGAAGAATTCCAATCGTGAACTTTGTATTGATATTTTTCGCTATCCCAAAGTTCTTCTTTGACGGGCGATGCAATATTTTCGCAGAGTTCGTAACCGTTATACATTCCGGTTAAGCTCGAAAGTGTTCCGGCGAGGAAGTAACGCTGCTTAAATTGTGCGGGCCCTTGATTCGCCAAATATTTCGGGAAAATATCCGGAGTCGTCGGGAACAAAATGCCGCGCATGTATTCTTTCGCATTCGTTTGGGTGAGCTCTTTAAAGTATTGCTCAAATTCCCATTTTTGTTCGCGCCAAGCAAAATAAGTGTAGCTCATATCAAAGCCTTCTTTTGCTAAGCGGTGCATCATCTTCGGGCGAGTAAATGCTTCTGCCAAGAAGACAAGTTCTGGGCGTTTTTCTTTGACTTCGCGGACGAGCCATTCCCAGAAGGGGAACGGTTTTGTATGCGGATTGTCAATGCGGAAAATTTCAATTCCTTTGTCAGCCCAGAAGAGAATGATGTCGCGGATTTCTTTCCAGAGCGCTTTGTAATTTTTGTTGTAATAGTCGAACGGATAAATGTCTTCGTATTTCTTCGGCGGATTTTCTGCAAATTTAATGGAACCATCGGGTTCGTGATAGAACCATTCTGGATGCTTTTTCGCATAAGGATGATCCGGGCTGCAGTTGAGCGCAATGTCCAAAGCGAGACGTAAGCCTTTGCTGCGAGCGGCTTTGGCAAAATGTTCAAAGTCTTTCATCGTGCCGAGTTCTGGATCGACATCAAAGTGCCCGCCGAATTTATTGCCGACAGCATACGGACAACCGGGTTCAATCGGATTTCCATTTTTATCGGTTTTTGCGTGGAGAGCGTTGTTTGCGCCTTTGCGGTTTGTGACTCCAATCGGATGAATGGGAACCAAGTAAACGGTGTCAAATCCGAGATCGCGGATGTAATCCAAACGAGCTTCGCATTCTTTGAAAGTAGCGCTTCTCGTGGCGTCGGTGCCTTGACTCTTCGGCCACATTTCGTACCAAGTTCCTGTGCGCGCGTAAACCGGATCGACGCGGAGTTCCATGACCGCGCTTTCGGTTGGAACATCTTTCGGTTCAATTGTCCATGCGACGATTTTATAATCGTAGTAGCCGATGCTGTTGACGGTAAATTCTCCTGCCCACATATCGTTATCAACGAAATGCATCGGAGCTTTACGCCATCTGCGATCTTTCCGCATTTTGTAGAAAATTGCCGCGTCATATTTCTCGTGGCTGTGACGGAAAATGTCTGCGGTGATTTTGACAACATCGCCGGGCTCGCGCTTAATAGCGAAACGGCCTGCGTCCAAAGAAGGCTGAATGTTTTCAATGACTAAGTTGTCTTTCTTTTCTGGAATTTCTGCCATTTTCAAATCCTCGTTTTATTTGCCCGGTTTGACGACGAAGTTGACGAGTTTACCCGGAACCGCAATCGTTTTAATAATCGTTGCGTCTTTGAGATAAGCTTGAACGCGTTCATTTTTCTGCGCGACTTCGATGAGGGCGTCTTTGCTCAAATCTTTTGCAACGGATTCTTTTGCGCGGAGTTTTCCGTTGACTTGGAAGACAACTTCGACGGTCGATTCGACAACTTTCGATTCGTCAGCAGAAGGCCAAGCGACATAAGCAATCGATTCTTTGTGCCCGAGCTTTTCCCACATTTCTTCGGCGAGATGCGGAGCAAACGGTTGCAAAAGTTGCGCGAATACTTCGGAAGCTTCGCGGTATCTTTCGGCGGATTTGGTGAGCTCATTGTTGAAAATCATGAGCTGACTAATCGCTGTGTTGAAGCTCAATTTTTCAATCGCATCGGTTACCTTGAGAATGCTTTGATGCATTACCTTTGCCAAATCAGCGGGAACAGGACCTTCTTTGTATTCGACGGAATCTTCTTCGCCGATGACCGCGCGATAAGCGCGAGCGAGGAAACGATACATGCCTTCGATGCCTTGAGTATTCCACGGCTTCACCGCATCGAGAGGTCCCATAAACATTTCGTAAAGGCGAAGTGAATCGGCGCCGTATTTTTGCACGACATCGTCTGGGTTCACGACATTCTTGAGCGATTTACTCATCTTCGCGACGATTTGATGCAATTCTTTGCCGGTTCCTTTTTCAAAGAATTTTCCGTTCTTTTCTTCGACTTGGTCAACGGGAACTTTTGAACCAGCAGCGTCTTCATAAGCGTAAGCGAGAATCATTCCTTGGTTAAAGAGTTTTTGGAATGGTTCATCGGTAGCAACGAGTCCGAGATCGAACAGCACTTTGTGCCAGAAACGGCTGTAAAGCAAATGCAGAACAGCGTGTTCTGCGCCGCCGATGTAAAGGTCAACGGGCATCCAATATTTTTCAAGTTCTTTGCCGACGAACGCTTTATCGTTTAACGCATCGATGTAGCGCAGATAATACCAGCAGCTTCCTGCCCACTGCGGCATTGTATTGGTTTCGCGAGTGCCTTTGCGTCCGTTCGCATCGACGACGTTCACCCAATCGGTTGCGTTTGCAAGCGGAGATTGTCCACCGTCGCCCGGCTTAAAGTTTTGCACTTCGGGAAGGCGCACCGGAAGATCTTTGTCTTCGAGGGTTGTGATTTCGCCATCTTCCCAGTGGATGACAGGGAACGGTTCGCCCCAGTAACGTTGACGGCTAAACAGCCAATCGCGGATTTTATAATTGACGGTTGCCTTTCCGATTTGATTGCTTTCGAGCCAAGAAATCATTTTTGCGATGCCTTCTTTTTTCGAAAGTCCGTTCAGCGAAAGAGTTTCGTTTGCGCTGTTGATGTATTTGCCGTCTGCGGGCCAGCAAGCTTTGCCTTGGAGAACGAGAGGCTTCTTGTCTTCGGGGCAGCTCGCATCCGGTTCCATAATGCAAATAATTGGAAGACCAAATTTTTTCGCAAAGTCAAAGTCGCGGGTATCGTGAGCGGGGACTGCCATAATGGCGCCTGTGCCGTAGCCGGTGAGAACGTAATCAGCAATCCAAATTGGAATTTTCGTTCCGGTCAGCGGATTCACTGCGTAAGAGCCCGAGAAAACGCCGGTCTTTTCTTTTGCCAGTTCGGTGCGGTCCATATCGCTTTTGAGTGCAGCAGCGTGAACGTAAGCGGCGACGGCTTCTTTATTTTCGGGAGTCGTCAATTCGTTCACCATCGCGTGTTCTGGAGCGATGACCATATAAGTGGCTCCGAAAAGCGTGTCGCAGCGAGTCGTGTAAACGCGGAGTTTCTTTGCGGTCGGTTTTCCGTCTTTGTCAGCGATTGCGAAATCAACTTCGGCGCCTCGGCTTTTTCCAATCCAGTTTCTCTGCATGTCTTTTACGCCCTGCGGCCAATCGAGTTTATCAAGGCCTTGGAGCAAGCGTTCAGCATACAGCGGAATGCGCATTAACCATTGCTTGAGATTGCGACGTTCCACTTCTTTCGTTCCGCATTTTTCGTGAGAACCGTCTGCTAAAACTTCTTCGTTTGCGCAGACAATTTTGCAATGCTTGCACCACCAAACTTGAGCGTCGGCGTAATAAGCGAGACGTTTAGAATCGCGGTATTTTGTGACGGCGGATTTTCCTTGCGCTTCGATTTCTGCAGGAATCGGAAGCTCTGCAATCGGGCGACCTTTTTGCAATTTTTCATCAAACCAAGTATTGTAAAGACGCGTAAAAATCCATTGCGTCCACTTGTAATACTTCGGATCGGTTGTATTGATTTCTTTGTCCCAATCGTAAGAAAGTCCGAGACGTTTAATTTGGCGACGGAAATTATCGCAATTCTTTTTCGTCGTAATCGCCGGATGCGTTCCGGTTTGAATCGCGTACTGTTCTGCAGGAAGTCCGAATGCATCCCAACCCATCGGGTGCAAAACATTAAAACCTTTCGCGCGTTTGTAACGGCAGATGATATCGGTTGCGGTATAACCTTCGGGGTGACCGACGTGCAGTCCTGCGCCCGACGGATACGGGAACATGTCCAAGCAATAATACTTAGGCTTCGACATATCGGTGCCCGTTTTAAATGTTTTTTGGGCTTCCCAAGTTGCTTGCCATTTGGTCTCGATTTCTTGCGGATTATACTTTGCCATTTGTAACTCCGATTCTAAAATTTGAAACGCGTTTTGGGGCGCGCTTTGTTTCACCGCTCAATTTAAAAAATGCAGCGGCCTTTCGGAGTTTTGAAAAAAAGTTAATGGGTTTTGGAACGGTTTAATGCCGCATCGCGCATTCTCGCTGTCGGATGCGTGCGGTAAACGTAAGCGAATAAACGAGTCCGCGGAAATTCACTCGCCATTAAATTTGCAATCGCTCGTTTCGAAACGCCTTTTTGTAAACGCTTCGCCGCAACGGAATCCGCTTCGTATTCTTGCGCAAAGCAAATAAAATGAAAAAGAATTTTGGCGAAATTAAAAATCAAATGAAATAAAAAAAGTAATCCAAGTAAATTGAGATGAAAAGGAATTCCGATGGCTCCGAGAAGAAGTGCAATGCAAACGAGTGAACTTGCCCAGAAAAATTTTCGCATCATCTCGTGATGCAATTCGGCGTGGGCTTTTTCGTGTGCTTTTACAAAAGCGCCATCGTTTTCGTTCCATTTCGAAAAATTGGATTCGGGCGGAAAAATATCATTGACAATCGGAAGAATTCGGGCGAGCGCAAACGAATCCGGCTTTCGTTGAAATGCACGCGCATCGTGAATTTCTAAAGCGCAGCGCAATAAAAATTCGAAAAGCAAAAGCCCGAGAAGAATCCATTCGAAGGAAGACATTTTAATTTCCAAAATATTTACAAATTAACTTTGGATTTCTTGCTTTTGCGAATCGCCTTTTAATTCTTTGAGAAGAACGGTAGAACGTCGCAACACTTCTTCGAATCGCGATTTTTCCCATTCGATAAAGGCAACGTCAACGGGATGTGAATCATCGTAATCATCGAAAATTTTTCGCCCGCGCACAAAATCTTTATCGGTTCCGTGCAGCACCGATTCGGTCCATTGTTTTTCAATTCCGCGGTAAAGTTTTAGCAAATCTTCAAACGAATTGGGAAGCGCAATTTCTTTCAAAATTTCTTTGAACAGTTCGCCCGGGAAATTTTTTCGCGAGTCAATTGGCGCTAGCAGAAAAAGGCTTCGGTCTTGTTCTGCGGCGGCGATGATTTTAGAAACGACAAAGCGTTCTAAAAAACTGCGGTAAATGGTCTCGGCATTTTGTCTTGCGGATTCTTTTAAATAATTGCTGCCGAGTCCTGGAATATCTTCTTCGGTGTAAATTTCTTTGACCGCAGAAATGCGTAAGCGGCGCAGCGCATCCAAAACGAGAGTTGCATTTTTATCGTTCAAAATTTGCGATTCTTCGGGAGCGACGCAGCCCTTTCCGCGAAGCGCATACTTGTAAGCGTTACGCGCAATCGAGTAGGCATTTTTCCCGTAACACCAACCGGGACGTAATTCGTTTAAGTGCGAACGGACAGTGTGAATTTGTGGATTGCCCGGGAGAATTAAACTAAAAGGAAATTTCAAACGCTGCGGCGCAGTGGTAACGCCTGTTGCGATAACGGAACACGGAGATTCCGAAAAATTAGCGGGAAATTTAATGTTGACGCCGAGTCCAAAAAACATCCCGAATGCGGGCATGACTTCTTGATCGGGCATACGACTTGTGTGATTCGATCCGACGTTTGCGCCGTATCCTAAATTGCCGTGACCTTCGGGCCAGAGCGCTGCAATCAAAAGAGAATGATGATGCATTTGCGTTAACGGTCCCACAAAACTGTGAGTCACTTCGGCTTCATCGATGTGAACGCAAGGGCAAATAATTGAAGAATTGACAATCGCTTTGTTTCCGATTTTTGTGCGCTTCATCAAAACGGAATCTTTGATGAGAGCTGTAGAATGAAGCTTTGCGCCTTCTTGCACGCAGCTATTTTCGAGAATGACTCCGTCGTAAATGTACGTGGGATTTTCCAAACTGCCGAGGACGACAGAATTGCGAATTTTTGAAGCACCGTCTATGCGGACGTGTTCACCGATCCAAGAATTGCGAACGATATTTGTGTTTGCAATAATTGCACTTTTCCCCACAATTCCGTAGGGCAGAAGAACTTCATTTCGCCAAGATTCCATCTGTTGCACAAAAGCGCGATTCGTTTCGGCATCGACTTTTGAAAATAATTGCAACTTGACAAGTTCGGGAGTAATGTCTGGGAAAATGCGCACAGGGCGTCCGCCGGTTTCGTTTCCGACAGCGATTTCTGCTGCGATTTGATAATGGGATTTTCCATTGGCAACGAGAGATCCGACATTTTGTACAACAGCACCTTGCAAAACCCAAATATTTGACATCAAACTCACATGATGAATCAGCGAATTTTCGATGACGCTATCGTGGATTGTGCTCGAATAAATTCCCGTGGGCGCAGCGACATCGCCGGGCATTAAAAGAGTTCCATAAAACGCGGGCAAAAAAACTTTTCCCGCAAAAGAAGAGCCTGAAATGCGATTTGGTGTAAAAGCGGGATCGACCGAAATCTGCGACCAATCTTCGCAGCGGTTTCCGTTTTTCTCTAAAATTTCAATTTCTTGAGAGGTCAGCGGGCGGCTTTTGAGTGCGGTGTGTCCTGTGCGAAAAAATTCCACGTAGGAATTCATCGGACTTGCTTTTAGAACTTTCTTTAGCTTGAATAATCGTTGCATAGATACCGATAAAATACTATTTTCAACGCCGGAACAATTCTTTTATCTTAAATTCATTCTATGATTTCAGAGCAACTCAAAAATTTTATCAAGAAGCAGAAGAGTCGAATCGTCGTCTATCCGAACGATCTTTTTGAACAACGTGTTCAAGAAGAAATGATTCGCGCCGATGAATACAAAAGTTTTTTTGTTTATGTCGAATTGGATTTTGCGGCGATTCGCAAAAATCTTTTTAAAGATCAAGAAGAAAAATTTTGGGACGCTTTTTTCAAAAGCTTAGCGTCGAAAGGACGCGGCTCCGATGTGCTCGGATTATTGGAAAAAAATTCGGGCTTCGGTCTCATCATGCTCGATTCGAAAATGGAAGGTTGGACGCGTTTACTCGGGCGCATTCGCGAATTCGGAAAAAACAGTGTAAACGAAATGGACAAACCGTTGAGCACGATTAAAGCGTTCGTTTATCCCGCTTATATTGAACAAGAAGCGGGCGCATTTCCTCTTGAGAAATCTGCAAAATGAAAGTCCTCGTCATCGGTTCCGTTTATCCGCGATTTGAAAAAGATAACGAAGTGCCGTGGCTTCGAAAGTCCGTGGCGACGTTACGCGAATTGGGCGTAGAAGTAGAAGTTTTAGCGCCGTCTTATAAAGGCTTAGCGTCGCATACAATCGATGGTGTTACCGTACACCGTTTTCGTTATGCGCCGAAGAATTTGGAAATTCTCACTCACGATGAAGGTGCTCCGACAAAAATGGCGAAGCATCCGTCGATGCAACTTCTTGCGATTCCCTATTGCATTAGCGGATTTTTCAAATGCATTTGGCTTGCGCACAAGAAAAAATTTGACATCATTCATGCGCATTGGCCGTTCCCGCATGCGCTCATTGCGCTCGGAGCTTGCAAACTTTTTCACATTCCTCTTGTGCTGAATTTTCATGGCGCAGAACTTTTGCTTATCCGCAAAAAAAAGTGGATTCGCCCGATTATGAAATTTATCATTGGGCAAGCGCAAGCGATTTTTGCAAACAGTCATTTCACCGCGCAAAAAATTTCTGCCTTGCGCAAAAGAGAAATTCTCTGGAGCCCTTACGGTTCGCCGCTCGCTTCGGGAAAAGTTCCGCCGCCACATCTGCGAAATGGAAAGTATCACATTCTTTTTGTCGGCAGACATATTGAGCGCAAAGGCATCGAATATTTAATTCGCGCAGCCGCTCTTCTCGATTTGAAAAAATTTGAAGTGCGCATTGTCGGCAAAGGCGATTTGACGGATTCCTTAAAAGAATTGGCAAAAAAAATTGCACCGGAAAATGTGCTCTTTACCGGATCGATTTCTCCCGAAGAATTGAATCAAGAATATCTTTCGGCAAATTGTTTTGTGCTTCCCGCGATCGTCGATTCGAAAGGCGATACCGAAGGCTTAGGCGTTGTCCTTATCGAAGCGATGCAAAGTGGACTTCCTGTTGTCGCATCGGATGTCGGCGGCATTTCCGATGTCGTGGTAAATGGGGAAACGGGAATTCTTGTGCCCGAAAAAAATCCCGAAGCATTGGCAGAAGCTTTTCAAAAATTAGAAAGCAATCCCGCTTACGAAGCAGAACTTTTACGCGGAGCTGAAAAGCGCATCGCCGAATATTTTGAGTGGAAAAAAATCGCCGAAAATCAAATAAGAAAATACGAAGAAATTAGAAATAAGAAATAGAAATACTTCGAAACATTTTTAATGATGCAAAAAAAATCTCGCTTTAGCGAGATTTTTTTCTATATTCATCGCGTTAGAATTTTGCAATGGTGCAAAATTTTTCCGGAAGTCATTGTCTAACCTTCCTTAAAAAACAACATGAAAAAGAATACTTTTCTTGCTGCATTCATTCGTCGCGAATTGAAAGATTACACTCTTCTTTTGCGAAATATTCCCTCATTAGTCGTAAACCTTTTTATTCTTTCTGTCGTGTGCATGAATTTGCTCGCAAACAAAGAATTGGTTTCGTGCAAATACTTGGCGCTCGATTGCGGTTTTACGCTGAGTTGGATTTCGTTTTTATGCATGGACATGATTTGCAAACGCTTCGGTCCCAAAGCGGCGATTAAAATTTCTCTGCTCGCTTTGCTAGTTAATTTATGCACATTTGTGCTTTTCAATTTGCTTTCGCATACGCCGGGAATGTGGGGCGAATTTTACAGCTATATCGATTCCGATGTGAACGCGGCAACCGTTGCAAATAATGCTTTGAACGCCACATTTGGCGGCACTTGGTATGTCGTTTTTGGCTCTGCGCTTGCGATGTTTGTTTCGACTCTTGCCAATTCAAGTCTCAATCATTTCATTGCGAAAATTACGCACGCGTCGGGATTTAAAAATTTTGCGATTCGTTCTTATTTTTCAACGATGATTGCGCAATTCATCGACAATTTTATTTTTGCGCTCGTCGTAAGTCATGTGTTTTTTGGATGGACGATGACGCAGGTTTTTGTGTGCTCGTTAACGGGTGCAGTGATGGAACTTTTGTGCGAAATTATTTTTAGTCCGATGGGATATAAAATGTGTCAAGCGTGGGAAAAAGAAGGCGTTGGACTCGAATATTTAAAATTTAAGGCAGAACAAAAATGAATGCAAATCAAAAAAAATTAAATGTTTTTATCAGCGGCACGAGCGCAGGAATTGGCAAAGCAACTGCAGAACTTTTTTTAGAAAAAGGATTTTCCGTTTTTGGATTTGACATTCAAAATGCAACGATTGTGCATTCGAATTATACGCATTATAATACGGATATTTCAGATAAATTAACTTATCCCCAATTCAATTTTCAACCTGAAATTTTAATCAATAATGCAGGCGTTCAAAATTCCGGAAAAGATATTGAAATCAATTTAAAAGGCTCAATTTATTTTACCGAAAATTATGCGTTTCATCAAGGAATTCAAGCGGTGTTATTTGTCGCTTCAGCCAGCGCGCATTCGGGCGCAGAATTTCCCGAGTATTCGGCGTCAAAAGGCGGACTGATTTCGTATATGAAAAATGCAGCGATTCGCTTAGCAAAATTCGGCGCTGTTTGCAACAGCATTTCGCCCGGTGGCGTTACAACAGAATTGAATCGTCCCGTTTTAGAAAATGAAAATTTGTGGAATCAAATTATGCAAGTGACGCCGTTAAAACGTTGGGCGACGCCTAAACAAATCGCCGAATGGATTTACTTTTTAACTGTCGTCAATAAAAATTGCACGGGTCAAGATATTTTAATCGATAACGGCGAAAAAGATTTAAACGCTACATTTGTGTGGCCAGAAAATTAACGAATTATTTTTTCGAAGAAATTTCGCGGACGCATCTTACAGAGAATCCGAATGATTCCGGTTTTTCCGTATAATTAAACCCCATCGATTTGGAACTCGTATACCACACGTGAGATTCTTGGCTCCAGAAAAAAGTCGCTTTGCTTAAATTGCCGTAAGTTCCGTCATCGAAACGGTTTCCCGCAGGCATCGCAGAAAATTTTAGAGTGTCGTTGCCGTTTGTTTCGCCCGACCAACCGTACGCAGATTTTAAAAGATATGCCGCATTAAAATCGGCGCCCGCTTTCGTCCAAAGCGATTCAAAATTTTGATCGGTGGGCAAATGAAATTCGGCGGGGCACGCTTTTTCGGCAGCTGCTTTTGTATACAAGCGTCCGTAAGCCATACAATTATCTTCGTCATCTTGATAACAAAAACTGCTATCGGTTTTATAATTCAAATTATCTGCCGTCCAAATGAGATTGCCCACTGTAATCGTGCGATATTTTTGTCCATCGCGTACATCGAGAATTTCATCTTTGCGGACTTTTTTTAACGACGATTTTTTGGCAGATTTCTGCGCAGAAAAGGAAAAAGAAAAAACGAGAGAAAGGCAAAGGAAAAAGATAAAATGAAAATGCATAGCAAAAATTTAATTTAATTTGTATGCAAGAAGGATGACATGATGAACATTGCCGTTTATTTTCTTTTTGCACTTTCTGGTTTTGCTGGCCTTATTTACGAAGGCTCGTGGGCGCGCTATCTCAAACTTTTTCTCGGACATTCGAGTTATGGGCAAGTGCTCACACTTTGCATTTATATGGGCGGGCTCGCCATCGGAAGTTTTATTGCGGGCAAATGGGTGACGAAAACAAAACGTCCGCTTTTGGGTTATGGCATTGTAGAATTATTCATCGGAATTGGCGGAATTGCTTATCATCCTTTGTATAATTTTTTAACCGGAATTTTTTATGATTCTCAATTTACCGCATCGCTCAGCTCTCGCAGCGCAGAAATTGTAAAAATCATTTTAGCGACAGGAAGCACTCTCCCGATTGCGATTGCGGTCGGGATGACTTTTCCTTTTATCGCCGCGGGACTTATGCGAAAAAGCGGCGCAGAACTTTCTTTGCCGATGCTTTATTTTTCAAATAGCTTAGGCTCTGCTGTGGGAATTTTAGCGACGAGTTATTTGCTAATTCCTGAAATCGGAAATCATTTAACTCTTTGCGTTGCCGCATCAATCAATTTTTTATTAGCCGCGATTTTTAGCGTCATCGGACTTTCAACTTCTCCGATTGCAAAAGAAAATGTTTCTGAAAATTTGAATTGCGATTATGTGAAAACGCATCACTTGGCAATGCCTCCAAAAAATTTATGGGTTTGGATTGCGGCGCTCACAGGGCTCACTTCTTTTGTTTACGAAATCGTTTGGATTCGCTTGTTAAGTTTGCTCATGGGAAGTTCGAGTCACAGTTTTGATCAAATGCTTTCGGCTTTTATTTTAGGCCTTGCGCTCGGCAGTGCTGTGAGTGGAAAATGGATTCGAAAAGATTCGCTCGTCATTCTTTCTTTGGCGCAAATTTTTATGGCATTTTTTGCTCTTTGCACATTGTATTTTCACAAGCCATTTTGGATGATGATGAATGAGGCAAATCAAATTTTTAATCCGACTTCTGACGGATATATTTGCTGGAGCCTTTTTAAATATGCGCTTTCTGTTTTGTGGATGGTGCCGACGAGTTTCTTTGCGGGCATGACTCTTCCGCTGATTACTCTCATTTTAACGCGAGCTTATCAAAGCGAAGCGCCGATTGGAAAAGTTTACGGTTGGAATACTCTCGGATCTATTTTAGGTTCTGCAGGCGGCGGGCTTTTACTCCTTCCGATTTTACAACTGAAAGGCGCATTGGTTTTTGCGGCGATTTTAGATTTTTCCATTGGATTTATTTTGCTCGCAGTTTACCGCAAACGTTTTCGTCATCATGTGCTGTTTTACGTCGCAGCAATCGCAATGATTTTGCCCGCATTCTTTGTTCAATTCGATCCGCATTTAATTACTTCGGGCGCATTTCGCACTTATAAAAATTTGCATCCCGATGAAAAAATCCGCGTCATCGATGGAAAAACGGCGACGATTAGTTTTCACGAATCGCCAGTGCATTATTACATCAAAACAAACGGCAAAGCCGATGCGAGTTTAGAAAAAGACAGAAACGCTCCGATTTCTAGCGATGAATTGACGCAGGCGGCGACAGCATTTATGCCGATGGCTGTAAAAACCGAACCTTACGATGCAGCGATGGTGGGCTTTGGCAGCGGAATGGGCGCGCATTATCTTCTCGCTGATCCGCTTCTTCAAAAATTAGATTGCGTAGAAATTGAAGAAGCGATGATGGAACTTGCCCGCGGATTTTATCCGTGGAATCGTCGCGGTTATGATGATCCGCGCATTCATATTTTCATCGATGATGCGACGACATTTTTCCATACAAATCATAGCCGTTACGATATGATTATCAGCGTTCCATCAAATCCGTGGGTGAGCGGAGTTGCAGGACTTTTTGCAAATGAATTTTATGCGAAGATGCGCCGCTATTTAAAACCGGGCGGACTTTGGGTGCAATGGATTCAAACATACGAATTTAACGATTTGATGTTCTTCAATATTTTAAAAGCATTAGACGAAAATTTCCCTTATGTGAGCCTTTATAAATCAACGGATGAACCGGACATCATCATGATTGCAAGCGATGAACCGGTTTATCAAAAAGGAATTTCGCGATTCTTCTCGGATTCCACTCTTGCGCAAGAATTTAAAAGTTTGCATCGTGATCCGGAATTTTTCGGGGAACGCAATTTCTTATTTACCAATCAAATGGTGAAAAATTTAATGGAAGGTGTTTCGCCCAACAGCGTTTTTATTCCGCTGGTCGATAGCCGCGCCGAAGAAGCGCGCTTTGTACATTCCGAAGCGCATATCGTCGAAGTTTTTGATTCGTGCGAAGTTTGTTGGCAAGAATTTTTAGATTCTGCAGATTATGCGAAGCGTCGCCCAGCCCGCGTAAAATCAATGCTCGCAGCAGTTCCAAATCATTTTACAGAAATTTCTCTCTTAGCATTTTCCGATGATTTATTACAAAAAGCAAAGAATTCAAAACAAGAAAATGCCGCAGATTCTTTGCGCTTAGATTCGCTAGAATCGTCTGCGGAATATGCAGAATTTCGAGAAATGTATTTCGAATATATTTTTGCAATTCCTCTCGAAGCCCGCGATAGTAATGCCGTTTATCAAAAAGTCCGCGACGCTGTTTTCGCCAACGCTTTCCCAAAATCATTCGCCGATGAATTTTCCATTTTGGAATTTGCTCGTCAAAAAAATTATGCGGATGCGGCAATTCGCATTGCTGATTTTTATGATCAATATGAATTGTCCGATATGGGAAAAATTTTCCTGCGGGATTGCGTCATTTTATCGCTCCTTGCAGGAGAAGCAAATTTAGCAGATATCATTTATAAAGATGCAATTCAGAAAAATGAAAAATTTGCGTTGGTGGAAAAACGCTTAATCGAAAGAGAAATCAAAAAGATGCGTCTTCGCGGTTTGTAATGATGACGAATAAATTCTACTTTTGAAATTATGGATAGAGATCGTCGTCGCCGTTTTGGACAAAATTTTTTAGATGCAGAAACTGCGAGTTTACTCGCTTCGGATATTCCGCTCTCTGCTTCGGATTCCATTCTAGAAATTGGACCGGGTCATGGTGCGCTGACCGAGCCGTTGCTTTCTCGGGGCGTTCCAGTTACCGCCATTGAAATTGACGAAGAATGTGTCGCGGTTTTGCAAAAAAAGTTTGCGGGCAATTCCAAATTTCATGTGGTCAATCAAGACTTTATGCGATTTCCCATCGACGATTGGCTCAAAGAAAATCCGAAACCGTGGCTTGCGGGAAATTTACCGTATAATGTGTCTACGGGAATTGTCGCCAAAGTAATGCCGCTTTTAAAAAAGACGCATGGCTTTATGTGTATGGTGCAGTATGAAGTCGCTGAACGTTTTTGTGCCGCACCGCATTCTAGAAATTACGGCAGCCTTTCTGTGTGGATTCGCGCTCACGCAAAATGTAAAATGCTTCGAAAAATTGGACCGGAACATTTTACGCCGCGTCCCAATGTCGATAGCGCAACGGTTTTATTTACACCGCGTCCCGATCCATTAGAAGCTCCCGCAGAATTTTTTGATTTTGTTCAAGCAGCATTTTCGCAAAAGCGCAAAGTGATTACAAATTCACTTTCGCAGAAATATGAAAAAGAAAAAATTAGCAGTGCTCTTGAAAAATGCGGATTTTCTTCGAACACGCGCGCCGAAGAACTTTCTCCCGAAGCACTGCTTACTTTGTATCAAACGTTATCGGCAAACTGAAAAATTATTTCAGCTCAAATTGCATAAGCACGCTTGCGCTGATTTGAATTTTTTGTTCGGACATTACGCTGTTTTTTCGCATCATCGCACTGGCGCCTAATGCTGTCGTTTCGATCATATCAAAATTGTCTGTGCTCGCAGAGCCATCGCTAACAAAAAGAACTTTGCCAAGTTTCTTTCCCGAAGCTTTTGCTAGAGATTTTGCCTTTTGAGTTGCTTCTTCAACAGCCGTTTTATACACATCATTTTTCTTTTCGTTTTCGTTTGCAAGAACTGGCGAAACGTTGCGAATTTCCATATCGGGAATTGTCGCGATGCCTTCGATGAAACGAGAAATTTTTTGCGGATCCGAAATGCGCACGGAGATGTGCTGCGAAATTTCAAAGCCGTCGGATTTCCGTTTGTTATTTTCCCAAGTCCACGCTTTTTCCAAAGAGAATTGTTGCGCAGTAATGCTATCTTGCGGAATATTTAATGTCGAAGCAAATTCGACGAGTTCTGCGATGCGTTTTTTGCTCGCTTCCACCAAAATATTTTTCTCCGAATTTCTCGAATTAAAATACAGCGATACGACAACGCTCGAAGGACTGTAAACTTCGGAATGCGATGCCGAAACAGAAATGCTTCCAACTTTGGATTTGGCTTCAGTCGTTTCGCTTGTCGGCGTGGAATGTAAAATGTAAACGACTGCGATGACGGTCAAGCAGAATGTAATAAATGCAATTAAAAATTTCATAAAAGCTCCTTTTCTAAGATTATACAAATTTTGTTAACAATCACCCAGAAAATTTTTAAAATCATTGCAAAAGACGGAATAAATTTTCAGACGTACCAATGGAAAAGCTGAAATTTGTGTATTTTATGAAAAAAGGAAATTCTATGAAAAAAATGCTTTTGACTCTCTTTTCTGCCGCTGCAGTTTGCTTTTTGGCTGCTTGTGGACCTTCTGCGCTCGAAATCAAAGAAATGTCTTCGGAATGCGAATTGAATGTGGAAATTCGTTATGTGCAAAATGATTCGATTGCACTTTTTGTCGGCAACACGATTTATGTTTCTACCGCACAACTTGTTTCCGGAAATCTTTATCCGTTCTCGGTGAGTACGCGTGATCCGATGAATATCGATGGGCGTGCGCCGACGGATGTCGTGAATTCGGACGCAGAACTCGCGGCTTATATCGGCAAACGTGTTCCGGGCGCAACGCATTTTGGAATTGTGATGGGCGATAATGTTCAAAACGAAATTGGTTTTGAACCGGCAGAAGCGACGAATCTTTTCCGCGGATTTTTTGAAAAAAATTATCCGGGCTCTTCGACGGTTTTCTTTAACGAAAAAAACGGCGAACTCATCAGCGCAAAAAAACTTTACTAATTGCAGGTGTGCATGTTAGGCATTCAACAGAAAAAAGGCGATCCCGATAAACTCTGCGGCAGTCTTGTTGTTTACGCAAAAATTCTTCCGTCAGCGGTGAAGGATAACGATCACGCAGGCATTCCGTTTGATTCGATGGTGCGCAACGGCATTCTCGCGGTCCGCGGAGAATTTGAAAAGAATAATACGATCAAGCGTTTCTTGCAAAATGAAATGGGCGCTTCAATGGATAAAGGTATTTCCAATTTAATTGAGCGCATCAAAGAATCGGGCGAAGAATTACCCGAAGGATTAGATCCCGATTCTATCCGCGAACATTTGGAAGAAATTTCTAGCATGGAAATTATTCCGGTGCCCGCAAAAGTCATGTTCTACAACAATGAAGAAGAAATTTTAGAAGAGAACGCGGACATTTATTACATCGGTGAATTTACCGGAATGAGTCAAGCGCATCTTTGCATTACGAGCCTTCCGATTCTTTATCAAGCAAAATATCGGGAACAGCAAAATTCCGAAGAACAAGGTTACATCAACGAACTTCTTTCGCAAATTGAATCCAACGATTTGATTTCGAGTAAAACGGGAACGGGAGAATTTCTCCCTGGCGAAGGAAATCTGCTCACATTCGTCGGCAACTTACAAGAACTTTTTGAACGTCAAGTGGTGCCGTATTTGTTGTATCAAGCCGCAGACGAAGAACAATTTAATTCGAGCCTTTTACGCTTTGAACGGTTTATGGAACCGTATAAAGAGAAAAAAGATATCGAACAAATTTGCGAATCCATTCGCCGTTTGCGCGCCGATGAAAATAATACCAAAGAACGTTCTCGGATAGAACTTCTCTGCAAAAAAGTGAGCGCAATGTATCACGAAAAATTTGAACTTCTTCCCGAAATTTTGGAAAAGCTTTCTGCTTTAGAAAACGAATGATGCAAAAAATATCGCAATGGGATGAACGCGTTTCGCGTTATTTATACACGCATCGACTTTCTGAAAAAGCGGATAAGTGGTTGCGCCGTTACACGCGTCTTGGCGACGGTTATGTGTGGGCGTTGATAATTCTCTTAATTTTATGGCAAGAAGGCTGGAAGCCTTTGCTGCTTGTTCTTACACAAGTTCTTCCTTCTCTCGTCGCATCTCTTGCGCTTTATTGGTTGGTGAAACTTTCTACAAAAAGACATCGTCCGTTCGAAGCGATTCCCGAATTTCAAGCGCTAGTTCCGCCGTTAGATAAATACAGTTTTCCGTCGGGACATACGATGAATAATTTGGCGATTGCGACGACGGTTTTAATTTCAGTTCCCGCTGCGGGTGCGGTTATGATGGCACTTCCGTTGACGTGGGGATTTTTGCGCGTTTATTTTGGCGTTCATTGGCTTTCAGATGTAATCGGCGGATTTTTCCTTGGTATTTTGAGCTTTATTCTCGGGCATTTGCTTTGGACTTTTGCAATGGCTCCGTGGGCTCTTCCTTTGATTTTGGAGCTGTAAATTGCGATTTTTTTCTATCTCCGAAATTTTACGCGAAAAGCATTCCGATGAAAAAGTCACCTTGCTTTTGCGTCACGCAGAAAGGCGACATATTCTTCCAACCGATAAAAATTACGGTGCAAAAGTACCGCTTACAGAAGTGGGAAAAAATCAAGCGCTTGGTGCGGGCAAAGAAATTTTTCAATATTCTTTCGGCGCATCATTCTTTTTTGGAGCAAGTCCTGTTTTGCGCTGTCGGCAAACAGCTGCGCTCATCGCAGAAGGTTGCGGTGCAATCAATTTCAATGCAGTTGAAAAAATTAAAGTTTTTGATCGCCTCGCCGAATTTTATGTGAACGAAAATGTGGATTACGAAAAGCATTTGAAAGAAGGATTTTATCCGGCGATTTGTCGATTTATTCAAGACGAAAAACTTTCGGGATTTCTTCCGCTAGAAACAGGCTCCAAAGAATTTTTAAAATTGTTATTGGAAAATTCGTTCGCCGATTTTAACGTGTTTATTTCGCACGATGCGTGGATTGTTCCGTTCTTAGCATTTTATACGCATCTTCAATTTTCACCGCAAAATTGGATGAATTTTCTCAGCGGCGCGGCCATTTTATTTTCTGCGGACAGAAAAAGTTTACGCATTTATCCGGTCAAATTTTTAGGCGACGGCTATTTGCATTTTGGCGAAGAAATTCCGCGATAAAAAATTTTTCAAAAATTACACTGTGCGATACATTTTTTCGTAAATTAAAGGCAAAGGAGAAATTCCATTTATGATGTTTGATCCTCTTTATATGGGTATTTTACTGATTACTCTCATTATCTCGGGAGTAGTGTCTGCTGTTGTCAATTCGCGATTTAAAGCGGGGCAGAAAGTACAAATTCAAAGCGGGCTTTCGGGTGCCGAAGTCGCTTCGGCAATTCTTGCGGATGCTGGAATTTTCGATGTTCGCATTCAAGAAACCGGCGGATTTCTTTCGGATTATTATAATCCGATGGATAAAACTTTAAATCTTTCGCACGATGTTTATCATGGACGTAGCGCAAGTTCTGCAGGCGTTGCTGCTCACGAAGTTGGCCACGCTATTCAGCATGCGCAAAATTATTTTCCGATGTGGTTACGTTCTTTCATTGTGCCCGCGGCAAATATCGGTTCTAATTTTGGACCGTGGCTTGTGATTATCGGCATCATTTTAATGTCGGCAGGGAAAGCGGCAATCGGACAAAATGTCGCCATCGTCGGCGTCGTACTTTTTGGCATGGCGACTCTCTTTACTTTGGTGACGGTGCCTGTTGAATTTGACGCTTCTTCGCGGGCAAAGAAATGTCTCGCCCGTCTAAATATTCTTGCTCCGGGGCGTGAACGCGATGTTGTCGCCGGCGTCCTTTTTGCGGCTGGGCTTACTTATGTAGCGGCCGCCATTTCGTCCATTATGCAACTCTTGTATTGGGCTTTGCGGGCAGGTCTTCTCGGCAGGAGAGATGACTAATGAATACGCAACTTGAAATTGAATGCCCGATGTGTCTCGGGACAATTATCGTCGATCGTGAAACGGGAAAAGTTCTCGAACATAAAGAATATAAACAAGAAAAACAATCGTTAGAAGATTTCTTGGCGAAAGAAAAAACGCGCACTGCAGATCTCGACAAAAAATTTGCCGAAGCAAAAGAACGCGAAAAAAATCGTCTTTCTGAAATCGAGAAAAAATTTCAAGCTGCGAAAAATAATTCAGATTTAAAAGATCCTCCGCCGACGATTATGTGGGATTAAAAATTTTATGCAAATTCAAGTCTTTCCATGTAATCCGTTTCAAGAAAATACTTACATCGTTTACGATGAAATTTCAAAAGATGCGGTTGTCATCGACGCAGGATTTTATAATGCCGAAGAATTTCACCGCGCTGATGAATTTGTGCAGAAAAATTCGTTGCATATTTTACGAGTGCTTTCTACGCATTTGCATTTAGATCATTGCATTGGAAACGGCTTTGCGTTGCGAGGTTGGAACGCTTCCGATTTTGCTTCCAAGAAAGATTTGTTTTTAATCGAACAAGCGAGTTCACAAGCGAAAATGTTTGGCTTAGAACTTTCCGAAACTCTTCCGTCGCCGCAAGGATTTTTAAGCGAAGGCGATGAAATTGTTGTGGGAAATTTTACGCTAAAAGTAATTGAAGTTCCTGGACATTCTGCGGGCGGACTTGCTTTTTATGCAGAAAAAGAAAATGTTCTTTTTGCGGGCGATACGCTCTTTCGCAATTCTTATGGACGAACCGATTTGCCCGGCGGAAATTTTGACACATTGATGCAATCGTTAAAAAAACTGTTTACTCTTCCCGCCGAAACTTTCGTTCTTTGCGGACATGGCTCTGCGACAAAAATCGGAATTGAGAAAGAAAATTTCGGAAAATTTTAATCGGACTTTTCGCAGAATTTCATTTTTATATGCAGAAAAAAATGCCTCACGCTCGTTACCGAGCGTGAGGCTGTTCACTTAAACAAGGAGCTTTTTATTTGGTGACGCGAATTGCAGTTTCGCGTCCGAGACGCAGCAGATAATTGCCGCGACGTAAATTCGAATTGACAGTATTCCAAATTTCGCTTACGCTTGCTGCTTTTGTTTTCAGCGATTTGATGAGATGTCCGTTCAAATCAAAAATTTGGCAATGCACAAAACCATTCGAAATTTTCCATTTTATATTCTGAGAAATTTTATCGGTCCCGCAATTTTCGCAGGCGAGTTGAATCCAATCGACATTGACATAACTATCGTCAATTGTCAATCGTAAAATTTGAGTTCCTGCGCTGAGTTTTAATTTGCCCGCTTCAACATCGGAGTAAGTATTCCAATCGCCGAGAGTGGGAATGCTCGCTTGAACGGATTTCGTTCCCGCAGAAAGGCTGACGCTTGCTGCGGTTTCATTTCCTGTTGCGCCGCGAACGGTAACCGTATATGTTCCGGCATTTTTCACATCGACAGTGTATTCAAAATAATCGCCGGCGTTTGTGTAACCGAGAGCGTATCCTGCGCCCGCTTTTACGATGCCTGCATCATCTGTGCGAAAACCGAGAGTATCATTTCTTCCATCGGAATCGCTGAACGCATTGACATCGTAATTCTCGGCTTCAATTTTCCCGGGAATGGAAATGGCGCCATGAAATGGCGTGTTCGCAATCGAGGAACTTGAAATTTCACTAGAAGAAGAACTCGAAGGAATCACGCTTCCATTTTCATTTGTTAAAACGATGTCGCCACCGTTCGGCACCGCGTCCACATAAATGTAACCGTCTTGAATTTTTGCTTCGAGCGATTTTCCTTTTTGCGATGCGCTTACCGTTGCCCAGTTGTTCGTATTTTTAATGCGAAGTGAAAGCGGATAATCGAAATAGGAAAGAGTTGTGTTCAGTGAATGCGTCAACGAATAAGTTTCGCTTTTCGCGTCCCCGCTTACTTTTGTGAGTTTTGATGCGTCGCGTTCTTTCGAATACATAATCGCATTGCGGAAAGTGGTCACCCAGATTTTTTCATCGTTTTGCTTCGCCCAACTGAGTGCACCGTCAATGGCTTTGGAATCAGTCGGCGAGTAACCGCTGCCATTATCAACTTCGTGGATGAGAAATGTCACCCAACCATTTTTGTTAATCGCTTCTTGCATTTTTTGTTGAAACGCTTGCGCTGTGTTTACGTTTCCGGTATTTCCGCAGATGATCGAACTAATGCGGTTGTAATTCTGCGGAGTTTTATTATCGATTTGTCCGCTGCAAATGCGCCCGCCGATATAATTTTGCGAAAGAAGAGTTTCGCTCGGTTCGTTGCAGTTTGGGTAAGTAATCGTATTGCATTGCTGATTGGGAATTTTACTTTCAATCGTTTTCTTGGAGCTTGCGATTTCACTGTCGGGCATTGTATTTGCGTGGGAATCCGAATGGCTGCCGACTTCATAACCTTGCGTCACCAATTCTTTGTATTTGTTGTAATTCGGCGCCCAATTATTCACAATATAAAAGCTCGCTTTGTAGCCGTATTTATCAAAAATGGGCACAGCAATCGAAAGTTGATTTGCCAAATTATCGTCGAAAGTAAATGTGGCGACGGCGCTGCGGAAGCCCGCCCAAGTTGCAATTTCTTGCGCTTGCAAAGAAGAAATGCCGAGCGCAACCGCTGCAGTCCAAGCAAAAAGTTTTTTCATAAGAGTCCTCGAAAATTTTCGCTTAGATGAAATAGATAAATTCTGCAGATGGGGATAAATTCAAAGAGAAGTTCTCGTTGTAGAAAAATACAACAACAGCGACTTTCAAACTGAAAAATGGGATTTGAAAAGACTTTAAAAAATAAAACAGAGTTCGTTTGAACTCTGTTTTAAGTACCCCCAACGGGATTCGAACCCATGTTCTGGGAATGAAAATCCCATGTCCTAGGCCTCTAGACGATAGGGGCATCGCTTAGATGTGCCAAGTATAGAAATTGATTTTACTCTTGTCAAGGGGGAAAGAAGAAAATTTCTATTTTTTTTTCATGAATCTTTCCCGATGGCTCAAAAATAGGGCGAAATGGGCTCTTTTTCGACTTTTTCCGCTCGTTCTTTTGGCGAGTCTTGCGGATGCTGCATTGCTTTTTGCTTTGCGCCTGCTGATGCAAATTCTCGGGAAAACGATTTCGGTTTCCATCGCCGAATGGTTGATTCTTACTTTAGCATTGGTCTGTTTGCGCTTAGTGTTTACGCTGTGGCGCGGCATTGCAGTTGAAAAATCGGGGCGCTATTTAGAAGCTTCGCTTTCGCTTTGGTTTTTGCATCGGTTGCAAAATTTATCGCCGCGATATTTTCATACGCAAAAAAGCGATGAGCGGTTAATGGTCGCCTACGATTCCATTCATATCATCGGATCGAGCGTGGAACTTTCGATGCAAACTTTGCAAGCGATTTTACAACTGCTCATTTTTTTGCCGGTTTTATTTTTCATTTCTCCGTGGCTTACATTGGTCGTTCTTCTCATCGTTTTGCCTGTCATTTCGTTTGTGCAAAAAAAAATGCATGCGATGGCGCCATCGGTCGAAGAAGAAATGGCGCGCCGCGGTGGACTTCGCGCAGACTTTGAAAATGCAAAACGATTTTTTCGTCTGTGGAGTTCTTCGGAAGATTTGAAAAAAATGAGGCGGCAACTTTCCGAAAAAGTGCGCGCGGTAAAATTTTCGGGAATTTCGGTCGGGCGCAAAAAAGTGGCGCTTTCCGGAGGAATGGAAACGATTTCTGTGGCGACTGTTGTTTGCATTCTCGCCTTTTGCGGTTGGATGATTTTAAATGGAAATCTCGCTGCCGAAGGATTGATTCTTTATTGCTCGGCGCTTTTCCTTTGCTATAAACCGGTCAAAGAATGTGCTCGGCTTCTTCCGCAAATGCGACTTGCGAAAAGTGCGCAAAAAACTCTCATCGAATTTGAAAAATTTCCGAAAAAGCCCGCGATGAAAATGCACGAAGAAAATTTTTTGCAGATGAATCAAGTTGATTTTTCGTATGCAGAAAATGCGCGGGTTTATGAAAATTTGAATTTAAAAATTTTGACAGAAAAACCGATTCTTTTGCGCGGAGAAAATGGTTCTGGAAAATCGACGTTATTCAAATTGATTGCGGGATTAGAAATTCCGAATGCAGGCGAAGTGATTCTTCCAAAAAATTTTGCCGAAAATGGAATTTTTTCTGTTTCGCAAAATTTGATTTTACCTTCGCGGAAATTTATCGGCGAACAAATTTTAAAACGAAAATCCGATGAAAAATTTTTAGCCTTTTATGAAAAAATTCAAGCTGAAAAATTGCTAAAAAAAGAAGGCCTTTCGGGCGGCGAATGCGCAAAGGTTGCACTTCTGTGGGCGCTCGCTTCGCCGGCAAAAATTTTACTTTTAGATGAACCGTTTGCGTTCATCGCTTTGCGGGAACGCGATGCGCTTTTAAATGCATTTTTGCAAGCGGCAAAAAGTGCGGACAAGTGGACGTTTTTAGCGACTCACGAAATAGTCGCCGATGAAATTTCTTCGCAATTTGAAATTTTAGATTTAGGAAAATTGAAATGAAAAATTCCGCGCAATTTTTATATCGTTTTCGCGGATGGATTTTAGGAATTTTTGCAATTCTTCTTTGGCTGTTTCCGCATTCCGAAAAATGGATTCCGGCGTCGTCAATTCTCTTAGCGCTTGTTGGAATTTTTATTCGCATAGAAGCGCGCCGCGTCATCGGAAATCATTCTCGTGGAAAAGAAATCGCTGCGCCAAAACTCATCACTTGGGGGATTTATTCGCGGGTGCGTCATCCGCTTTATCTTTCAAACATTTGCATTTGTTACGCCTTTACTTTGTTTCATCTCGGTTGGCAAATCGCAACATTTATTTTTGCAGGAATGGTTACTTTGTTTGTAAATTTTTTGGCGGATTCCGAAGAAAAATTTTTGCAAAATCAATTCGGAAATGATTATCTCGCGTGGGCAGAAAAAACGCCGAAGTTCATCCCGAAGAGAAAAAGAAATGCGGAAGAAAATGAAACGAAATCGCCTGCGATTCGGAGTATTTTTTCTGCGATTTGTTCGGATGTTTGGACGTGGATTTGGCTTTTGTTTTATACATTGTTATTGCTCGTTCGAAGAAATTTAGAACTGCCGATTTTTTAAAAAGGATTTTTCATGTTCGGATTAAATGCTATGCGGAAAACTTTAGGAGCTGTCGCGCTTGCGGCAAGTAAAGTTCCCGCTGTCGAAGAAAAATTCAAAATTCGCGATCGCATTTGCGGGCCGTTTCCGCAAGGTCCTTTGTTTTGGATGCACGGGGCGAGTCTCGGTGAATGCAAAATGCTTTTAGCGCTTGCAAAAATTTTGCAAAAAGACATTCCAGAAATTCCGCAGATTCTCATCACGACGCAAAAAGTGGAAGTCCTCGATTTTTTAAAACCGATTGCAGAAAAATCTTCGATTCAAATGGCGCTTGCGCCGCTCGATACGCAGTCCGCGATGAAAAATTTTATGTCGGCGGTAAAGCCCGTTATGCTTATTCTCGCCGAAAATGAATTGTGGCCAGGCTATTTGATGGCGATGCGAAATGCATTTTCGGAACCGCGAATCGCACTCGTTTCGGGACGATTTTATCGCTGCGTGGATACGGCGGAATTTCCTGCCATCGGATTTGTGAGTATGCAATCGGGTGCCGATTTGACGCGTTTTGTTGCTGCGGGCGATTATGCGGTTTCGGCGAAAACTCTTGTCGGCGGCGATTGGAAACTTTTGCCGTGGGCAAAGTCTGCGACAGAAATTAAAAAAATTGAAAATGCGCCGGTGGATACCACTTTCCTTTCATTTCATCGCGAAGAATTAAGCGCGTTAATCACCATGCTAAAAATGGCGATGCAAAAAAATGAAACGGTTGTTCTTGCTCCGCGATTTGAAGAAGAAGTTTCTGAATTAAACGAAGTTCTTTTGCGCGAAAAAATTCCGACGGTGAAATTTCCTGAATTAAAAAAAGGCGCAGTTTCTGTGGTGACGGAATACGGCAGACTCACCGAAGTTTTAAATCTTTCAAAGTCGTCGATTATCGGTGGCTCTTTTTCGCGGACTCTCGGCGTTCACGATTTTTGGGAATCGTTAAAACTCGGCGTTGCCACTTGCATCGGCCCGCATTATCGCGGACAACAAGCCGCAGTCGAAGCTCTTCTTCGCGAAGGCGCGATTGCGCAAATTCAAAAGCCCGCGGATTATGCAACTCGGATTTTTCCGGAAACAAAAAATGTTTATCAATTCTTAGCGCATGAACGCGAAAAAGTCGTTTCGTCGTATAATGCTTTTGTGGAATTTGTCCGCACAACGATTTCGGCGGATTCAAAAAATGAAAAGGAAAGTGTATGAAAAAAATCGTCTTAGCGAGTCCGCGTGGATTTTGTGCGGGAGTAGATCGCGCTCTGCACATCGTTGAAAAAGCGTTGGAAAAATTTGGTTCGCCCATTTATGTGCGCCATGAAATTGTGCACAATCAATTTGTGGTAAAACGTTTCCGTGAAGCGGGCGCGATATTTGTGGAAAATCTTTCGGAAGTTCCCGAAAATTCAACGGTGATTTTTTCGGCGCACGGCGTTCCGGATTGCGTTTACAAAGAAGCGCAAAAACGCAATCTTCGCATCTTGGATGCGACGTGTCCGCTTGTTCAGCGCGTTCACATGAGCGCAAAGCGGCATCACGAAGCAGGTCGCCATGTTATTTTGATTGGTCACGCGGGTCATACCGAAGTCGAAGGACATTTGGGACAACTTCCCGAAGGCTCGATGACGTTAATTCGCAATGTAGAAGACGTCGCCAAATTATCGTTTCCCGAAAATGTGAAACTCGCCTATATTACGCAGACGACTCTTTCTGTCGCAGAATCGCAAGGTATTGTCGACGCGCTTCGACAAAAATTTCCAGAAATCGTCGGTCCAGCACACGGGGACATTTGTTATGCGACGGGAAATCGGCAGGGGGCGGTTCGTTCTCTTTGCAATCAAGTGCAAATGCTTTTGGTCGTCGGCTCCAAAAATTCTTCGAATGCAAATCGTTTAGCAGAACTTGGAACGGAACACGGAATTCCGTCGCGGCTGATCGATTGCGTGGATAATATCGATGCGAAATGGTTCCAAGGCATTGACGTTGTTGGACTTGCGAGCGGAGCGAGCACTCCCGAAGATTTAGTTCAAGAGGTTGTTCATTGGGTTTCGAGTCAATGGACCGAAATTCAAGTCGAAAATTTGGTGACAATGCAGGAAAAACTCAAGTTTCCGCTTCCTGCTGAATTAGCATCTTGACGAAATGCATTTAATTAACTAAAATTGTGCCCACTAAAAACACGGAGTTATACAATGAGCCGTATTTGCGAAGTTTCTGGAAAAGGCGCCCTCGTTGGCAACATGGTTTCTCACTCGAACCGTAAGAAGTTGATTCGTCAACTTCCGAACCTCTTCAACAAGCGTTTCTACGTTCCTGAAGAAGATCGTTGGGTTTCTCTTCGCGTGAGTGCCGCTGGTCTGCGCACGATCGAAAAGCGCGGCATTTATGCCGTCGTGAAAGAACTCGGTCTTTAATCCTTTTCTAGATCAGAATTCGGAAGCCGCCTTACTTGTAAGGCGGCATTTCGAGTTTATTGAGAATTGAATTTTCTGTAAAAAAGTCGCGTTTTGAAGTTGACTTTTTCGTTTTTAAAAGGCGTTGACGCTTTGCTACGGCAGAGCGTTTTATTTTAGGGGAAAATTGGAATGATTTTATGCTTGTAACAGATAAGTTACAAAAGCTGCAGAAATTTTTGAAAATGCATTAGGGATCCGAGCCCGGATGGGTTCGGATTTTGGCGCGCGAAGCGCGCCAAAAGCTGAACGGACATTTTGGGCGGCGAAGACGCCCAAAATGATAACGCCGGAGCCCGACCGCACGTGTGCGGGAATGCCCGAAAAGGGATAAATTGAGGAAAATGTCGACGACGAAAAAAAATAATGTTAATTTTTATAAACATTTCAGAGGGCGTATTCCCGATAAAGTTTGAAAAAAAATTTACATTCGATGATTTTTTGCAAAAGTATTTTAAATTATGCGCGTCAAGTTTAAACTGGACGTTCTTGTGCAGAAACATCAAGAGGATTATAGATGAATTGTATGAAAACGATCGCCCGAGGCACGCTCGCCCTGTCGGCGTGTTTTGGCATTTTGGTCGGTTGCAGTGGCGCATCTTCGGATGGCGAAATGGCTAACGGCGCGTTACTCCGTCAGGAAACGCTTTACTTGTCTGGTCAGCAGAATTCAGCACCGGGTTCTTTCAACCCGTTGGCAGAAAGCTGGGCTGCATCCTGGCCGGTAGGCGGTCGCTTCAACCTGATGTACGAACCGTTGATTACGTACAACTCTTTGAATGGTCAGATCGAAGATCTTTTGGGCCATTTGGTTGAAGAACTTTCCAACAACGATAGTATCGTTGTGGATTTGAACCCGGCGGCAAAGTGGAGCGATGGTAAACCGGTTACCTCTAACGATGTGACTTTCATGTTCCTCCGCGGCTCGATTAACACCACAGAACAGATTTCTGCTATTCACGTTGATACTTTGAAAAATGACGCAGGTCCTGTGGAACGTCTTTCTTTTATGGTGAACAAGCAGGCTCGAAATAATCCGCTTACCGTGCGTGACTTGTTGCAGGCGACTCGTATCGCTCCGGCCCATGTCTTTGAACCGATGATTAAGGAAAAGGGCCTGGACGAAGTCAAGAAGATGCTCATGGATCAAAATCCGGTTGTTTCCGGTCCTTATGGCCTTCAGTCCTACAATGAATCCAAAATTATCTTGAAGCGTCGTGATGATTATTGGGGAAACGCGGCTCTCCATAACGGCCAGCTGCCGGCTCCTAAGTATATTGTTCACCCGATTTACAAGAACAACGAACATAACACGATCGCCATGCGCGAGGGCAACTTGGACGCTTCCCAGAGCTTCATTCCGCGTATCGAACGTAAGGCTGGCGCAGGCGTTCACACTTGGTGGAACGAACCTCCTTATTTTCGCCCGGGTGCGATGCCGAAGCTCGTCATCAACACGACGAAGGAACCGCTTAACGACAAGCGTTTCCGTCGTGCACTGGCTACTGCAATCGACTATACCGCACTCCGTCAGTTTGCAGTTTCGAATTACACTTCCTCTTTGAAACCTGGACTCATTATGCCGACCGATTTGGAAGGCAAGTATATTGTTGACGAAGACCTTTCTACGTACGGTGCAAATCTTTCGATTACCGATGATGCAGAACGTTTGAACGTGGTGAAGCAGATGCTTTCCGAAGCGGGCATCAAATCCGTCTTCAATGAAGATGGCTCTCTCAATCACATGGAAAATGCTAAGGGTGAACGTTTGCCGACGCTTTCGATTACGTCTCCTGCTGGATGGACCGACTGGGAAGCCATGGTGACGATCGCTGTTGACGGTATGCGTAAGGCTGGTATCGATATCCGTGAAGGCTTTGTGGATGGTGGTCAGTATTGGCCGGCTATGGGTCTTGGAAACTTTGACTTGGTGATGCACAAGCCGGTCGCAGATGTAACACCGTCTCTTCCGTGGAGCCGCTTCAACGAAATCATGTCTTCTCGTGATTGGCAGCCGCTTGGTGGTTGGGCTGGTGTGAACATCGGACGTTACAACAAGCCGGGTTCTCCGGAATACCGCCCGGAAGTGGATCAGCTTTTGTCTGCAATTCCGCTGATGACCGATTCTTCCGAAATTGCAAAGGCTTATCGTGAATTGAACAAGATCTTCATGGAAGATCAACCGTCTATTCCGCTGGTTTATCTGCCGGAACAGTTCTATGAATTCAGCGATCGCGTGTGGACGAATTGGCCTACCGCTGAGAATCCTTATGCTCCGGCTCAGCTTCCTTGGGTTGCTTCCGGCACCAAGATCCTCTGGAACTTGAAGCTTGCAAAATAAAGGTTAAAAGGAATACAAATGCTTAAACAATATCCTATGCTTCGCTATGTCCTGCAGAAGGGGTTCTGGTATCTCCTGACCTTCTTCTTTGCGGTGGCTTTGAACTTCGCATTGCCTCGTGTGGGCGGTAGCGATCCGGTTGACATCATTATGGGTCAGGCCGGT
Source organism: Hallerella porci (assembly GCF_003148885.1). Classification (NCBI taxonomy): domain Bacteria; kingdom Pseudomonadati; phylum Fibrobacterota; class Fibrobacteria; order Fibrobacterales; family Fibrobacteraceae; genus Hallerella; species Hallerella porci. The sequence goes on from NZ_QGHD01000017.1 coordinate 29,666, forward strand.
AAGGGTCTTTCTCCGACTGAAGCTCAGAAGAAGAAAGCCGAACTCCTGGTTTCTTTCGGCATGGCCGAATTGGACGATCAGGGCAATCCTATTTACGAACCTGAATTGGATAGTGCTGGCAACGCCGTTACCCGTAAGGTTGCAAAACTTGACGAAAATGGTGCTCCGGTTGTAACGACTGTGAAGGTTGTGAACGAAGACGGAACTCCGAAGATGGTGGAACGTCAAAAGCTTGATGCAGAAGGTAAGCCTGTTTTTGAAGAAAAAACGGTCCTTGATGCGAAGGGCAAGCCGGTGATGGAAAAAGACCCGAAGACTAAAAAGAAGGTCGCCAAGGTTGAAAAAGTCGCCGTTATGGAACAGGTCCAGGCAGAACGTCAGGACACCGTCATGGTGGACGAAGTCGTTCTCAAGACCGAACCGAAGCGTGCTTCTGCAATCTCTCAGTTCTTCTCTTACATTGGTAATGTGTGCAAGGGTGACCTTGGCAAGTCTTATACGAACAATACCGAAGTGACGACCATTATTAAGAACGCCCTTCCGTGGACGCTTTTGATTCAGGCTCCGACCATTCTTTTGGGCTGGATCATCGGTAACCTTCTTGGCGCTTTTGCTGCTTACAAGCGTGGCATCTTTGATAAGGTGTTTTTCCCGGTTGCGATGTTCTTGAATGGTGTTCCGTACTTTGTGTTCGGTATGCTTCTCGTGGCTCTCTTCTCGATCACTCTTGGCTGGTTCCCGGCTGTGGGTAACATGAGCCCGGATATTTCTGAATTTACGTTCTCCTGGGCTTGTTTGAAGAGCGTCGGTTGGTACTATATCCTTCCGTTCTTCTCCTGCTTCCCGATTCTTCTTTCCGGTCAGGCAACAGGTATGCGTTCCATGTCCATTTATGAGCTCGGTACGGATTACATGAAGTATGCGAAGTGGCTTGGACTTCGTGAAGGACGCATTATCAGCTATGTGTTCCGCAATGCGATGCTCCCGCAGCTCACCGGTCTTGCTCAGTCTCTTGGTGCAATGGTTGGCGGCGCTCTCATTACTGAAATGATCTTCTCTTACCCGGGCCTCGGCATGGCTATGCTCGACGCCATTAATAAGCAGGATTACGCTACCATTCAGGGTTGCACCTTGATGATTTCTACCTGCGTTCTTGTTGCAAACTTCGCCGTTGACGTCTTGATCGCGATTTTCGATCCGCGCGTTAAGGCCGGTCTTCAGATGGGAGGTAAGTAATCATGGGAAAGCTTCTTAAAAACCTTCTCAAATCTCCAATGTTTGTCATCGGCATCTCGATCTTTGTTCTTACACTGTTGATCGCTGTCTTTGGACCGCTGTTCTACAATGTTGACACCCACGCTCGTGATATCATGGCTGGCCCTTATGCGGGTTCTAGCGCAGCTCACTTGCTCGGTACTGACCATCTTGGCCGCGACTATGTTTCGCTTTTGATCGAAGGCCTTGGCAACTCCCTTTATGTGGGTTTCCTTGCCGGTATCATTGCAACGACTCTCGGTGTTTTGATCGGTCTGTTTGGCGGTTTCCGCGGTGGATGGATTGACGAAATCTTGAACATGGGAACGAACCTCTTCATCGTTATCCCGCAGTTCGTGATTCTCGTGCTCATTAGCTCCGCCTTTAAGGAAGGCCGTTCATTGACTTTGATCGGCGTGGTGATCGGTCTTACCGCTTGGAGCTGGTCTGCTCGTGCCGTTCGTGCTCAGGCTTCGTCTCTCCGTAGCCGCGACCACATTGCGCTCGCTCGTATCAATGGCGCTAGCACTTTGACGATTGTGATTAAGCACGTGCTTCCGTATTTGCTTTCTTATGTGTTCATGGTGTTCATCATGCAGGTAGGTTCCGGAATTCTTTCCGAAGCTTCCATTTCGATGATTGGCCTTGGCCCTGTGGATACCACTTCGTTGGGTATCATTTTGAACCAGGCTAAGGATAACGGCGCTCTCGCTGACTCCATTTGGATTGCGTTCTTGCCGGCAACACTCGTCGTCACTTTGACCGTGTTCGCTCTGTATTTGATCAATACGTCGATGGAAGGCGTCTTCAACCCGCGTCTCCGCAAGTAAGAGGTTTCACTATGTCAGACAATGTTTTTGAAGTAGAACATCTCGGTCTCTATTACCTCGGACGCTTTGGCGACAAGACGCATGCGGTTACCGATGTTTCGTTCTCGATGAAGCAAGGCGAAATCCTTGGCATCGCTGGCGAATCGGGCTGCGGTAAGTCCACTCTCGTGAGCGGTCTTATGGGTATGTGCATTCCGCCGCTTTATCCGGAAAAAGGCGACGTTCGCGTTCGCAATGAAAACGGAGAAATGGAATCTTTAATGCATCGTTCGATTGAAGATATTCGTTCGAATGTTCTTGCGCAGAAAGTTTCGATGATTCCGCAGGGTGCGTTTAACGCATTGAACCCGGTTCGCAAAATCAAGGATATTGCAGCCGATGTGATTGCGGCTCACCAAAAACCGGGCAAAAGCTTGGATAAGAAAGAAATCTACGATCGTCTTTGCGAACGTTTTGATCTCTTCGGCATGGATACAACTCGCGTTTTGAATTCGTATCCGATTCAGCTTACAGCTGGGGAACGCCAACGTTCTGTGATCGGTATTTCGACTCTTCTCAACCCGCAGATGGTGATTGCAGACGAACCGACTTCGGCTTTGGATGTTTCAACGCAGAAAGACGTGATCAAGATGATTTTCGATCTTTTGGACAAAGGAATTTTCCAGACGATGATTTTCATTACCCATGAACTTCCGCTGCTTTATCATGTGGCCGATAACATCGCCATTATGTATGCGGGCGAAATCGTGGAAAAGGGAACGTCGGAACAAGTTGTGAAAGATCCGCGTCATCCTTATACGCAGGCTTTGATGGGCGCAATGCTCAGTACTGAAGCGAGTCAGCGTAATCGTCATCCGGTGGCGATTGAAGGTGCGCCTCCTAGCCTCAAGAATAAAATCGTCGGCTGCCGCTTTGCTCCGCGTTGCAAAATGGCGTGTGAAGATTGCAAGAAGAATACCCAGAATCTCCGTATTGTCGGCGATCGTGATGTGAGGTGCGATTATGCAAACTAAGCCTGTTGTTTTTTCGGCAAAGAATGTCAGCAAAACTTTTGGTGCAGGCAAAAACCTGAAAGTCGCTGTCGATAATGTCACCTTTGACATCTACGACGAAGAATTTATTTCGATCGTGGGCGGCTCGGGTTGCGGTAAGTCGGTCTTGGCAAAAATTATGCTCGGACTTTACAAGCCGACGTCGGGCGAATTTACTTATCGCGGACACGAAATTAAGAACCAAAAAGATCACTGGAACGAAGTGCAATTCGTTTTCCAAGATCCGTTTGGATGCTTTAACCAATTCTTCACCATTCGCAGTCAGTTGGAAGATGCTCTCAACATCCTCAAAGACAAGCCGAGTAAAGAAGAAATTCGGTGTCGTGTCGATGAAGGTTTAATGGCGGTGAACGTCACTCCGGCAGATATCGAAGGCAAGTATCCGTTCGAACTTTCGGGCGGTCAGATGCAGCGTATGCTTCTTGCTCGTATCTTTGCTCTTCGTCCGAAGGTGCTTATCGCAGACGAAGCGACTTCGATGGTGGACGCTTGCGTGCGCGCAAACATTCTTGATTATCTTCGCAAGTTGAAAGATCAGCTGAAGATGACCGTCGTTTTCGTGACTCACGATATCGGTCTTGCAAACTATGTGAGTGATCGCATTTTCATTATGCATGACGGAAAAATTGTGAACCAAGGAACTCCGGCAGAAGTGTTGGATAACACGACGGAACCGAACACGCTCAAACTTTTGGATGATATTCCCGAAGTCCACAAGACGGAATGGATTCCAAACAGTCATCGTGCGAAGAAAGGTTAATCTAAAATTAACGCAAAGAGTCTCGCTTCGGCGGGACTTTTTGTTTTAAAATCATCTTCTGCGTAAATTGATATTTTACAAACAAATTCATTCGATTAAATTATCTTTACAGGTGAGTGTTTGAAAAGGAGTGATTATGGGCTGGGATTGGCTTCATAAGGTTTTTTGCGTTTGTTGCTTGTGCTTTTTTGCGAGCGCACAGGCTGCGCTTACGATTCATATTCAGTCACCGTGGCGAAATGATGCGACGAAATCTTCATATAAGTTGCATATTTTAGGGAGCACCACTTCGTATAATCCGATTTACGAAGCGGGTTCCAATACGAAGATGAAATCCGAAGGAAATGGTTGGTTTTCTTATACGTGGGATAAAAATGTTTCGGATTTTCAAGATTGGCAAAATTTTGATGTAAAGCTTTGTCCCGATTCATCGGATAATAATTACAACAATAATCATTGCGAGGCGTGGACGGATTCTGCGGGAAAGGCTTTAGCTTTTAAGCCGGTTTCGCTTTTTGGTTCGGACAATGAACTTTGGCTCTATACAAATGCCGACGGTTCTTTTTCTAAGTCGTATATGGCGCCAGGTTCTAAAATTGTTTGGTTTAAAAGTCCGTGGGGAAACAAAGCACTTCCGCGGATGATTTTTGGCGCGGATTCGGTGATGATGCGCTTCGCGGTGGATGATTCTTCAAAATGCGGTTGGTTTTATGGCGCATTAACTCCGGCAATGCTAAAATCAAATGCGGTCAAGAGCGCTTACTTTGATAGGCTTTATGCGAATTATCTTGCGGTTCCGATGGAAGGAACTGTTGACCTTTCAAAGGCGCTCGCTTCGAACGATACGATTTATGTCGATGGAACGGTGGCGATTCCGACGGCTTCGGCTAAAATAGGAACTCTTGGCGTTTGCTTTGATTCGACGAAAACTTTGCATGTTTATCATCCGTGGCGTTCTAATACCAGTTACCGCGATAGCGCTTTATACATTTCAGTCGGGAATAATATTGTCAATAATCCGAAGGCGATGGATTCAACGGGCGAAGATAGATATTGGTGGCATTATGATTTCGAAACGACGATAACGAGCAAACAAGAATGGAATTCGGCGGGCGCAACGGTAGACTTTTATCGTCGCCAAAATGAATGGCCGCAAGTTTCTTATTTCTTGCATTCGACAAAGCCGACGATTTCTTCGTTCTTCCCCACAGGAGTTTACGAAACTTGGGTTTTCGCATCGACATCGATTGATGGACGCATTGATATGACCTTTGCTCCGCTTGAAAAGAAAACGGTGCGTTTAATGAGTCCGTGGGATGATATGACGCCATCGATGCTCGTCAATGGCGATACCGTGAAAATGGGTCCGTTCTCCAAAGATACTTGTGGCTGGTATCAAGCCGCTTACTATAAACATGTCGCCGAATGGAATGTGACATTTAAACAGACTTTTGGATTTGCAATTTATACGGCCTCGGGCACAAAAGATGGCGAAAGCATTTCGCTCGATTCGATATTTGCGCTTTCGGACACGGCTTGGGTAATGCCTTATCCGACTTCGAGCAGTAAACCGCAGTTACATACGACATTCCCAGGACGTTTGGGAATTTGTCCGACGATGCAAATTTCTGCGATGCTTGTGGACTGGGCGGGCGAATCACATCCCGATAGCATTGACGTGGACTTTGGTGGCATTTACGATGGCAACGCTTATACCGAAGTCACATTCTTAGATTCTGCTGGGAAGTTAACGACAAATCGCAAATGCGGTGGTCATGTGATGGGAATGGTAAAACCAATTCTTGGACCTTCGGGTCTTCCGGAACGCGTTGATTCGCAGGATTATCCATGGGGCAAATGTTCTGCGGCGCATGAAATTGAAAAATGGTTTGTGCCGGAAACATTAGCGGTCGATGCTGCGGGACGCAAATACACCAATGCGGCTTGCCGCGACATCGATTTGACTTTGGATGAAGAAGGATTCTGGCTTGCGGATATTACGGAAGCGGGAAATTGTAATGATCCGGTGAATCCGGGATTTTATCCGTTGGATGATTTTGAATATCTCGATTCGGCGAAGACGATTAAAAATCCGAAATTCGATTGGGCGGTTTCGGGCTGCATGCACAATTACAGTTTCTCAATGAAAATCTCGGCGCAGTTCCAATATGTGAAAGGGCAATACTTTGAATTCCGCGGCGACGATGATGTTTGGGTGTTTATTGATAATCGATTGGTCGTTGATATCGGCGGATGCCATAGCCCTGTGGAAGGCGCAGTGAATTTGGATACTCTCGGACTCATCGAAGGTGAAACTTATCCATTCCGCATTTTCTTCTCGGAACGAAATGCCACCGGTTCGAATTTTAAAATGCGAACATCCATCAATTTGGAAACGGAGAAGACTTATTATCCGGTTGAAATTCCGACGAAAGATGGGACGATTTCGTATGAAATTTGGCAAATGCTCGTCGATAAATCGCTGAGCTGTGATATTTCGAGCGTGGCAAAAGTCGATACAATTCCGGCGGCGTCACTTTTCATTTTGATGGGGCCAGGACTTTCTGAAGAAGGCGATACCCTTGGACCGGGAGTCAATTTCGGAGGCATTACCATTTCCGAAACGATGTCGGGCTTTATCATTGATACCGCAGCCGTTGTGCGCTCGCGGACTCTTGCACCGGGCTCTTACACTCTCTATTTCTATTTGGAATCGGACCTTTCGCAGTCTTCGAAAATCTATTTCACGGTTCCAGAATATCCGCTGCCGACGATCGTTTTCGCAGACACTCTGTGGAATGAAATGAATCCGGATACAGTGCGACTCGGACAATATGCGTTTATTCCGTATGCGGTAAACGTGATGGCGGTTTATATGGGAACGCCTTGCGATAGCGGCTGTGACGGCGTTCTCAAATTTTCATCAAAAGATTCGCTCGCTCTCGCCGATGCGTCGGGCGGACTTTTAGATTCTATCGAAGTGAAAAATGGACGGGCAACATTCTATGTGATGGGAACTGCTGCGGTTGAAAATGGCGCATTCTCGCTTTCGAGTCCCGCATACGATAACATTTTAACTTGGTCAAAAATCAATTTGGAAAAGCCGCCAGTTCCCATTCCGAATGGCGGTTGGATGCGAGACCGCGACGGTGATGGCGTCGCAGACAGTTTGGTGCTTTCTTATGGTGAAGCAATCGTGGACGATAACGCGCCGGATTCGGTGCAGTGGCAATTCGGCGATTCAACTTGGCACAAAGAAAATCGCAAAAGCGTAGAATCGCATCGCTATTTAGATTCGCTTCTCGTCTTTGAAAAAGATTCGCTGCTGAATTTCCTCTTTACGGGAAACACTTCGAATTCTATTTATGCGGGCAGTTACACGAGCATTTTCCACAAAACGGTGACCGATACATTAACCGGTGCAACGGATACATTGGAATTTAAAGTGTCGGGAAAAATTCACGATAAAATTGGTCCTGTGATTACGAATGCGATTGTAACTCCGCGCAGCGAAAGCGTGTATCAATTAGCGATTGTATTCAGCGAAGCAATTGATACGAATCAAGTTGCATTTGATTCGGTCTTCGAATTCAAAGCGTGGCGAAATGGTTCGGAATCATCGCATCAAATTTATCCGGTTTCTGGAAATCGCAAAACATCGCGTTATGAAGTTTTCTATTCCAATAAAAACGGTGTTCTCCCAACGGTCGGCGATAGCATTCGCATCGCTCCGGGAATTTTAAAAGACTTGTCACAGAATGCAGCGGCCGAAAATAATCGCTGGGTGCGCATTGTCGGCGAACAATATATTACGGTGGAATCGGCGACGGTCTTTAATGCGGACAATGAAAAGTTGATGGAATTTGAAGATTCTTCAACGGTCATTCCGTATAAAGTGGCGCTCGGACTTCCGTATGAAACAGCCGAAAAGAATATCGGACTTCCGGGATTTTTAATTCGCTTTGACTTGGGCGAACTCGCTGCAGCACAAGGCGCAAGCGCAGAAAGTTTATACGTCAAATACGAAGCGAATTTCTACACGAATCTCGGCGTGTACATGAATTCTTCAAGCGGAAAACTCAGTTGCACCGATGCGATTTTCAGCGGCGATTGCATTCAAAATTCGGGAAATATTTATCTCGCTTGGAATGTTCGTAGCAACAAAGGACGCATCGCGGGCACAGGCGCTTACATCGCAAAATTGAAAATTAAAATCGGCGTTCTCGGCGGCGATAGTCAAAAGAAAGAAGTCACCCGAAGCTGGGGAATTCGAAGAATTAAAAAGTAACAGAAAAAGCTCCGCGAATGCGGAGCTTTTTTGATGAAAATTTTTTGAAATTAAAGCGGATATTTTTTTTGCGCTTCTTCGAGTTCTGCAGAAGCAGATTCCCAAGCTTCAAAAGTTTCGTCGGTTTTCTTTTTGGCTTCTCCCAAATTTTTCGCAATTTGAGCGATGAGAGCTCCGTCATTTTTTTCGCTAGCAGCGACTAATTCTTCCTCCCACTTTTTGGCTTCGGTTTCAAATTTTTGAATTTCTTCTTCTAATTTTTTGATGCGCTTTTCAAGCGGGCGAATGACTTTGGCGCGCTCTTCCACATAAGCGGCGCGGGCGCGGCGGCTGTCTTTATCTTTTCCAATGGGAGCTGCGATTTCTGCTTTCTCGGATTTTTCATTTTTTTCAATCGCCACTTTGGAAACGGATTCGCTGCGTTCTTCAACCCAACCGACTTTGCTTAAAAATTCGGCGTAAGTTCCTTCGAACATAAAGCATTCTCCGCCATCGAAGACGATTAATTTGTTTGCAAAAACATGCAGCAATTCTTCATCGTGCGAAACGACAATCGCAGTTCCTTGATAATCTTCGAGAGCATCGATTAAACTTTCAATGCTTTCCATATCCAAGTGGTTTGTCGGTTCATCGAGAAGGAGTAAATTACACGGCGTCGCTAAAATTTTTCCGAGAAGAACACGGCTGCGTTCACCGCCCGAAAGCACTTTGATTTTTTTCATGGCGGCGTCACCGCTGAACATCATTAAGCCGGCGAGACTGCGCGCCTTTCCGCGTTCTGCGCTCGTAATCGACGATTGCAATTCTTCTTCGACGGTTTTATTCAAATCCAAACGGTTAATGTTTGTTTGCCCGAAATAATTGAGAAGCACATTTGGATTTAATGAAATAGAACCGCTAATCGGTTTGAGCTCATTTGCAATTAAATTTAAAAGCGTCGTTTTTCCGCGTCCGTTTGGACCGATAATCGCAACGCGATCGCCTTTAAAAATTTCTGCGGATAAATTTTGAATTAGGGTCGGACCGTTTTCAAAATGAAAACTCAAATCTTTGACTTGCATCATCCGCTTGCCCGGAAAATCCGCTTCGTTAAACGAAAATTCCAAGTTGCGTTCGTGCTCAAGACGCGTCACTTCGCCGAGGCGTTCAACCGCTTTAATTTTCGATTGCACCATCGCCGCTTTGCTTGCCTTAAAACGGAAACGATCGATAACGCGTTCCAACTGTTCGCGTTTATGCGCTTCATTTTCTTGCGTGCGCTGCGCCACTTCTTCTTCAATCGCAATCGTTTCTTTGAGCTTTGAAACGGGACCTTGAATTTTGCGCATTTTTTTATGGTAAATGCCCAATGTGTGCGTGCACACGCTGTCCATAAATTTACGGTCGTGAGTAATCAGTAAAACTTCGCCTTTCCAACCGCGCAAAAAACGGGCGAGCCAACGCGTCGAAACAATGTCCAAATAGTTCGTCGGTTCATCGAGCAAAAGCATATTCGGTTCGCTCGCCAAAACTTTCGCCAAGTTTAAACGAATCTGAAAACCGCCCGAAAGAAGCATCGGATCTTTTTGCATCGATTCGGCATCAAATCCTAAACCGAAAAGAATGGATTCAACTTGGTGCGTGTCCAGCCAACCGTCTTCGTTAATTTGTAAAACTGAGCAAGCTTCTTCGTGAACAGTTTTGTGCGTAAAATTGATGTGCTGCTTCAAATAGCCGAGAGTATAATTTTTCGGAATGTCAATTTTTCCGCCGTCGATATATTCTTCGCCGAGAATCATCTTAAACAGCGTCGATTTTCCGCAGCCATTTCTGCCGACAATGCCAATGCGTTCGCGCGGACCGACCAAAAAACTCGCGTCTTTAAAAAGGTCTTGCGTGCCAAAAGATTTCGTAATATTTTGAACTTGAATCACGCGGTAAAATTAGAAATAAAAAAGCTTTTTTAGCTATGCTTAGGGCGCTTTGCTAATAGAAGTATTTAAAAGTTCATTTTGCAAAATAGAGAATATTCATTTTTTGAAATTGTTGAAATTTGCGTGAGATTGAGCGGATTAAAAACAAGCAACGTAAAATCAATCATATAACATTTGACAAAAGTAACTTTTTTTTTACATAATAATAAAAATAAAGGAGCTACAAGATGAATACAAATGAAAATCCGTTTGATGAAGATTTAGAAGATGATGATCATGATTCGAAAAAAATATTTCTAGTGATTTTCTTGGTAATCATTGGTATAATCATTGTATATTTTTCAAATATCTCAGATTCAAATGCTACTTCAAAATCGGAAACTGCTTCAGCAGAAACACGGTGCAAAGATGAAGTAGGAAGACCTAAAGCCTCAGCATGTCGCAAAGCGTTGAGATCAAAAGGCTTTAATGTTGATAAGTATGTCAAATGGAGCGGAGCGGATAATGGTACAAATGCTGCGGTTTGCACGGCTACAGATGCTGATGGAGTACTGTATGCATTTAATGTCGTCTTTGATGAAAAATGTAACGGCGTTTCCGTAGAACTTGCAAATTATTGATAGATTAAAAATAAAAATGAGTCTGGTGTAAACAGACTCATTTAAAAAATGAACCCCGGTGAAAATCACCAGGGTTGCGGTTAGTGTGAATTGGGAGTGCGATTATTTTTCGTCCATCCACCAAGAGCCGGCGTCTTCGTCTTCTCGGGTAAAAGTTGTCGAGAAATCTCGATCCCATGTGTATTCTTCTGTATCGAGCGCACGCTCTGCCCAGAAGTTTGTTCTTTTATCGTTCATTGTTATCTCCTTGCTGAGGTTGTCTTCCCAGCGATTTTGTCTATTATCTGAAGTAGACGCCTATATTATACATAAAATTTTCGAAAAAGCAAAGTGGCTTGTGTAAAATTGACGTGAAATCGGCATAAACAATTCTAATTTTACAGTATATGGATAAGAATGCAGAAAAAATTGTGATGATCGGCGATAGAATTTTGCTCAAACCGTTAGAAGCTGCGTCCAAAACGGGCAGCGGTTTGTATTTGCCGCCAGGCGTCCGCGAAAAAGATGCGGTGCACACGGGAATCGTGGTAAAGGTCGGTCCCGGTTATCCGATTCCATCGACAGAACCCGATGCGTTTTTGAAAGAAGCCGAAAGCCCGATAAATTATGTTCCTCTGCAAGTGGAAGAAGGCGACCAAGCGCTCTATTTGCACGGCAATGCTTTTGAAATTGAAATCAACGGAGAACGTTACGAAGTCGTCGGACAAAATGCGATTCTTTTGGTCATCCGCGATGATCTTTCGGAACTCGGAGTTTAAATGACGCATTCGGTAAAGCTCCCGATTTTTCTTGCGGTCATCGCCGCATTGGTGATGCCTCTAGGAACATTTGCTTACCTCGGATTTTATGCGGTGCATTCTCTTGGAATGTTGTCGATTTTTTCGTCGTCGTTTACGCTGCTATCGCTTTGGCTTCCCTTTTTACTTTTGATTTCTCTTTGGGGAAACGCCGCCATTTTCCGTTGGCTTTGGAAATCTTTTCCCGAGGAATCTTCGGAAAAATTAACGCTGCAGCGCATTTGGATGATTTTTATTTTCGCAACAGGAATTCTTTCTTTGCTAACGCCGCTCTATTCTATTTTCTCCGACAGTGCTGCGTTGCATGTCGCTTGGTCGGTGATTTTCTGTTTCGAAACAGTTGCTGCGATTTACTTCGGACTTTGCCTTTTGCGCATTGCTCATGGAATCCGCCATCGATTTTTATTTGCTCTTGGCATTTTAATTTCGCTTTCTTTTGTTTCGGATTATTCGGGTTTAAAAATGTTGCAGCCGATTGTGAATGAAAATTTATCGGCGTTTGAATCCGCGGATTCGACAGATATCATTTCATCGCTTTCGGGATTATCGCCTTCGGAATTTGAAACTTTGGACGATGAATCCATTGCAGATGTGCAAGAAATTTTCTTCTCGGTTTTTGCAATCGCTGCGGCGCTTGTCGCTAGTTTAATCGCATTTCACGCTGCGATTTCTTTTTCATTTTTTATTCTGTTTGCGGTTTATGTTAAACATCACTCGCCCATTAAAATTTCGTAGCTTATGTTAAAAGTCGCAATTATTACCGCGTTAATGCTCGTCTGTTCAAATCTCTTTATGACTTTTGCGTGGTATGGGCATTTGAAATTTTTGGGCGCGCGCCCATGGATTGTGGCGGCGGTTGCGAGTTGGGGAATTGCGCTTTTTGAATATCTCATTCAAGTGCCCGCAAATCGTTACGGTTACACAGCGCTCAATGTGGTGCAATTAAAAGTGATTCAAGAAGTCGTCGCTTTAACGGTCTTTGCGCCATTTGCAGTTTTTATGATGCATCAACCGCTGAAGCTCGATTATTTGTGGTCTGCGCTTTGCTTAATCGGCGCAGTTTATTTCGCTTTCCGTTAACGATTACGCCATTCCCGAACTAGCTTGTAAAATTGCCGCTTCGTATTGTTGCAATTCCTTGCTAAATTCGCCGAGAGCTTTGTAACGCTTGAGAATTAAATTCATAAAATCTTTGTAGGCGTTCATCGAAATAAACGGGTCATTTTGAAATTCGGAATATTTCTGATAAAGTGCTTTGAGATTTTTAATGCATTGCAAAGTCTGCGTGATGGTTTTAAAAAGTTCATCGTGCGCTTGCTTTAATCCCGCTTGATTTTGCGCGATAATTTCGGGATCATTTGTCTGCAAAATTTCGGTCGGGAGTTTCGCATAATCTTCGTAAACTGTATTCGCATTGACCGTTTGATTATTTGCCATTAAACTCGATGCGCGCATGCCGTTGCGCTTTGCCTTGGAGTCGATGGAAATTTTACAAATATCGCCGCCCATATAATTGCACTTCGCACGCGGTTCTTCTTTGTGCATCGCATTCAACGGATAAAAATCTTCGTGTGTGCCGATGCGTGAAACGGGAGCGAAAAGTGTAATCGGTTCATTGAAAACGGTGATGGTATAACTGATAAATTCTTCGCCGTCAAAGGAAACGGTTTTGTAGCGGTTCCCGTTGGAGTTTCGGAAATGTTCCGCTTGATTTAACAAATATTGCGTGGACTTTTTGAGCTCTTCGGGATCGGGCGAATAATCGTTCAAGAACGCATGCATGCCATCGCTAAAACCTTTGCGAATCGCTTCGTTCGAAATGCGCTTTCCCCAAAGGTCTTCGGCGAGGAAGAGAAAATCGGTAATGCTCGTTTCTTTGCGTTCGGCGAAAAAGGCTTGCATCCGAGCCATCTTTGCAAGTCCGCGCCACCGTTCTGCAGAAATATAAACGTTGCTTTTTTCGCATTCGGCAGCAATCGCTTTCAAAAGGGTTAAACTATCGTGCGAGATGATAATTTTTTCAATCGCTTTTTCCCAAACTTGCATTTCGTTTTGTGAAATTTTCAGATGATCCGAAACGGTAAATTGTTGCGGGTCACCAGCATCCGAAAGAAGTTTTTCGAGCGCATTCGGCGAAACGGAATCGGGAAGAGTCAAAACCAAATGAATGCTATCCGCCAATTTTGCTTCGGAGAGAGAAGCATCGGGGCGTCCGCGTCCCAAAAGAATTAAACGGCTGGCGAGATGCTCGCTTAAAATTGCTGTAATCGCACTTGTCATCGGCGGAAAGCCGCTATCAAAGCTGGAAAAAACGGCGACATCGATAGGATCTTTCGGCAGCGTAAAATTGCGCACGCCAAAAGTTTGCACTTGCAAACCAGAAAATCCTGCGAGAAGGTGATGCAGCACAGCTTGCTTTCCCGAGCCCGCGCGACCATATAAATAAGTCGGCAGCCCAGTTAAAAAAGCGAGAAACGCTAAGCGTAAAATACTTTCACGTTCAATCAAACCGCGGTCAAGTTCCGCGAGTAATTTTTGCATTCTTTCGGCGAGAGTCATCGGGAATCCTTTTTTTTCGTCCAAGCCCTACTCAAAATATAACCGATTTTCTAAAATGATTGCATGATGGATGCAATTCTTTTTGTGCAATTAGGCTCTCCCGCCGACGAAACTCCTGCAAGTGTGGAAAAATATTTGCTCGAATTTTTAGGCGATCCGCACACATTAGGAAATCCACCGTTTTTTTGGAATTGGCTATTGCGTCATATCATCGCTCCGAAACGCGCTCCGAAAAGCGCGCTCAAGTATGCAGAAATGGTCAAATGCGCGGGCTTAGGGAAAATGCCTCTCGTCTATTACACAGAAAAATTTTCTGCAGAAGTCGGGAAAATTTTAGCGGAAAAATATCCGCAAATTATGGTGCGTCACGCTTTTGAATTTGGCACAACGCCGACGATTTCCGATGCCTTAAAAGAATTTGCCATTGCCAAGAAAACGCAGATTTACGTCGTTCCGCTTTTTCCGCAGAGATCGCTCGTGACGACGGTTGCTGTCCGCGATTTAGTTTCGCAAGCTGCAAAAAATTTCCCGCAACTTTCCCTGCAATTTATCGAAGGATTTTCGCAAAATTTAATTTGGCAAAATGCAATTTTGCAAAGTGTTTTTGCCAATTGGAATCAAAAATCTGCCATCGTATTTTCGTTTCACGGAACGCCGAGCGCATGGGCGAAAAATGGCGATCCTTACAGTCGCGATTGCGCCGACGCCTTTGAATATTTTCAAAAAAAAATTATCGAAAAATTTCCGCACGCAGAAATTTTCTGTTCGTATCAAAGTCGATTCGGACACGGGAAATGGCTCGGGCCATTTACGTCTTCGGTTCTCCAAGAATTAGCGCAAAAACGCAAATCGGTTCTGCTCGTTTGTCCGTCTTTTACCGCGGACAATTTGGAAACTCTTTACGAAGTTGATGTTGAATTGCGAAATGAATTTATTCGTGCGGGCGGAAGTGAATTTTTCCGCGTTCCGTGCTTGAACGATAACGCAGACTGGGCTTCGCATTTTGCAAACGAAATCATTCGCATTGGCGAGGAAAATTTGCCATGAAAATTTCCCTCGGAATTTTTGCGTTTTCATTTTCCATTTCCTTTGCCACAGAAATCGCAGAATTGAAAACTTCGGAAAATTTGCCGACTGAGCCCGCGGACTCTGTACATTTTCAGCGATTTGCAGCGCTTCCCGTTTTAGGCTACGCCGAAGAAACAAAACTGAAATACGGCGCAATGCTTCTCTTTTTTACCAAGCCGAATGCGCCCGGAGAAAATGCGACATCGTTTGATTTCGCGGTGATGGGAACGACGAAAGGACAACTCGAAGTTGATGTTTCGCCGGATTTGTATTTGCTAAATGGTTTAATTCATTCCGACATTTCCTTTGTGTATTGGAATTGGCGTGCGAAATATTACGGCGTAGGCAATTCTCCCGACGATGATATTTACATGCGTTACGATATGGATTTGTTTAAGCTCAGCGTTCCTGTGGATGTTTCCATTTTCCCGACGCGGCTTGCGAATGCACTCCGAATGGGTCCGTATTTTTATTTTGAAAAAAATACCGCGTCCTTTTCTCACGGCGACGTTTCTTCTCCCGAAAGAACGGGTGGCATTCGCTCGGGAATCGGTTATCAGTTAACTCTAGATTTACGCGATAATGTCAACTGGCCTATCAACGGAATTTTTGGACAAATTCGCCAAGTCTTTTATTCCAAAGCATTCGGCGGCGATTATAATTTTTTCATGCAGTCATTTGATTTGCGGACTTATTCGTATCTCTTCTGGGGAACGTCTGTTGCACTCGGCGCAATTTACGAAGTTGAAAAAGGCGACGCTCCTTTTGATATGCTCCCGACTTTAGATGGCATTAAACGTTTCCGTGGCGTAGAACGCGGAAAATTTCTCGACAAACAATCGATTTCTACACAAGTTGAATTTCGCAAACATCTTTTTTGGCGGCTTGCAGGCACTATCTTTTTCGAAGCGGGAAAAGTCGGTCCTTACTTTTCAGAACTTGCCCGCAATCGCTGGCATTACGCGCCGGGCTTTGGCGGAAGACTTCTTCTCAATAAAGCGGAGAAGACTTATGTCCGCGGCGATCTTTCTCTCGTCGACGGAAAAAATTTGGGCATGACCATTTATATCCGCGAAGCATTTTAGAACGATTTAAAATAAAAAGAGCCTCGAAAAATTGAGGCTTCAAAAATCTTCGGAAAAATTTAATCCGACAATTTATTCCAATCCAAGATGCCTTTCTTGTAAAGGTAAAGGTAACCGCTTTCCAAAATCACGAGGAAGCCGAGCAGCACAAAGAGAAGGCTCCACGGACTCGAAAGGAAGACGACTGCTAACGGGTAAAGGAATGCGACTTCAATGTCAAAGACGAGGAAGAGCATCGCAACCATGTAATATTTAATCGGATAACGCTCGTTCGCAGTTCCCGCTACATGAGCCAAACCGCATTCGTAAGCCGTGCTTTTAATCAGCACTTTTTTGATTTTTCCCGGATGTAAAAACCAGTTTGCCAAAAGCAAAGCCAAAGGAACGACAACCGCCAGAATGAGGAGAATTGTCATCGCAAAAGTCGTATCAAAAATTTGAACGTTACTCATAGTGCTCTCTAAAATAGTTATTTCCCGAGAAGTTTGTGCACTTCATTTGCCAAAATATCGGTGGAATCGAGTTGCAAAACTTCTTCCAATTCGGATTTGGCTTTTTCTTCGTCCAAGTGCATCCGGAGTCGCAGATCGCCCGCATAAAAAAGCCCGCGTCGCCGAATTTTCGGATCTTTTTCGACAGAAACGCCTTTTTCAAATAAATTGACCGCGATTTGCGAAAGTCCTTTTTTCTCGGCTTCGCTTCCCCAAGCCATCCATTGAATTCCCGGAATCGTAAAGAAGAAATGCGGATAAAGCATCGCGTCGGCGACTTTTTCAATCGTCTCGGCATCGAGAGGATTTTCGCGGAAAAGTTGACCGAATTTTTGCGCAAAAATTTGACTAGCGTGATCGTATTCCGCTTTGTTCGCCAAATCGATTGCGTCTTTTAATTCATTGCGGAGCACTTTCCGCGGATCTACTTTGACAACGGATTCTTCAGCCTTCGAATTTTTCTTGTTCGATTTTTTATGCAAGTCGATAATCTTTGGCACTTTCTTTCCGAGAAGCGCGCCGAGCGCAAAGAAAGGAATTTCTAAAATCGAAACCCAGCCGTAAAGATCGGGATTCGCATTCCAGTTGACGAAAACGTCTAAGGCGAGAATGAAAATGGCGATAAACGAAGCCGCTTTTGGCACTTCGCGTTTCGGACCGAACGCAGCCATTCCAAGCAAAAGCGCAATCGAAAGGCTCATGCCGGTGAACGGCGTTTCTGCATAACGCACAAAGTAAGTGAGCGAAAGAGTTCCCGCAAAAATAAATCCCGAAAAGAAAATTCCTACGACGAAAAAGAGAAGAGTTTGAGCATAGCCCCAACGCTTTTCGAGCATTTTCATCGCAAATAAAAATGCCAAAGCAAAAAGAAGAAACGAGGCAACGCCTGGGAATAAAAACCAACTTGTAAAAAGCGCAGCAACGCTTGATGTCTCGGGAATATAAACCAACTGATAAAAGGCGATGTCTTTGGTGTAGCCGTGAATGTAACGCTTCAATTCTTTTTGGTAGAGATTTTCGTCCGGAGCAATTTCATTTGCTGCGTAGGATTTTTTGCCCGCGCGTTCCCACCATTCGCGAAATTCTTCTTTCATTTGCGCAATGCGTTTTTCTGGAATTAACGTCGGATTATTCGCCTCAAATTTTTTCATATAATCGGCGAGCTCTTCTTGGTAAATTTTCTCGGTCGGTTCTACGCCGACTTTGCGGAAATTTTCTGCGCCTTCGGTTTCCCAAAATTGGTTAAACGCTTTTTCGGCTTTTTCATGACGGCTGTTTTCTGCCATCACCGGACCATATTGAATTTTCAAATTCAATGCGCCAAGCGCGAGCACCAAAAGAATGCAAAGCGCAAAGGGCGATTTGCAAAAAGCAAAAATGCGATTCATGAAAACCTCGAAGGTGAAAATTATTGTCTTTTTTCGCCGCGATATTCCCGCAGCTGATTCCATAAAAAGTCTGTATTCACATCGCGGTAGCCGAGTGCGTTTACTCGTTCGCGAAGTTTATGCGCAATGTTGAACAAATTTTCGCTTTTTTGCATTCGTTCAATGCTATCAAAAGTCGTCAGTTGATCGATCCAATCGTGGATTTCGGGAAAGCGTTTATCTTCAAAAACATTTTCGCGTCCCGTCCGCACATATTCTAAGTAGCGTTCTGTAATGCGGAAATTATCTTCGGCAAAAATTTCGCCCGCTTTGGGGAGAAGACTTTTGCCGGTCAAATATTCGTGCATAATCACGCCAAAGCTAAAATAGTCCACCGAGTACGAAAGATTTTCTCCCATTACCGCTTGTTCGGGAGCGCTATAAACCGGAGTCATTTGTCCGCCGTATTCCGTAATGCTTTCGCGGAGTTTTGCTTGGGCATAACCAAAATCGCAAATCAAAATTTTGTGATTATTGATGTGCGTCGGATCTTGGCAAA
Source organism: Hallerella porci (assembly GCF_003148885.1). NCBI lineage: Bacteria > Pseudomonadati > Fibrobacterota > Fibrobacteria > Fibrobacterales > Fibrobacteraceae > Hallerella > Hallerella porci. The sequence continues at coordinate 48,309 of NZ_QGHD01000017.1, forward strand.
GCAAAAGATTTTTCGGTTTTAAATCTTTGTGGACGATTTGATAATAATGTAACTGGCTAATGGTGTTTGCCAAATAAGCGATTTGTGCGATGCGACTAATGCGTTCGCCCGTTGTCAAATCCGTGTGAAACATTTTATCGAGCGAGCAGCCTTTAATCAGTTCCATCTTTAAATAGGGAAGTCTGCCGGCAACGCCTCCGCCTAAACTTTGCACCACACCTTCGATATTTGTAGCCCGAATCAAATTGTTAATGCGAATTTCATCTTCGAAAGAACTGATAATCATGTTCAAACGATGCAATCGATTCGGACCTGGAGAAACAAAGTATTTGCAGAATTTGACAACGATATGCCGTTCTCCATGACGACTTGAATCGCCGGGACGTTCAATCCAATAATTCGCGCGGAAAAGGTCATTGGTTCCGTCTTGAGTCAAACGGTCTTGCAGTTGAATGCGTTCTACCGCTCCGCTGTGTAAATATACCGGATTATGATCCAGCCACCATTGATAATCGTCCATCGTGTAATGCGCTCGAACGGCGAGATTCCGCGACAGACGATCAAATAATTCTGCAAAACGATTCTTAATCACAAAAAGTAATTTAGCTATTTCAGCATTCCGAAACTGTGAACTCCCGTTGCCGACGGTGTTTTGGAATACTTTTCCAAAGTCTGAGTGACATAAGCGTAAGCGTCGCCGATGTCGCTTGTCATGTGGAAAATTTTCAAATCGTCAGCGTTGATCATTCCGGTTTCCACCAGATAATCCCAGTTCACCAAATTCTTCCAATATTCTTCGCCAAAAAGAACAATGGGAATTTGCTCGTGCAATTTGTGCGTTTGAATCAAAGTTAACGCTTCAAATAATTCATCGAGAGTTCCAAATCCGCCGGGGAACGCAATCAATGCGCGCGCCTTAAAGAGGAACCAGAACTTGCGAATAAAGAAGTAACGGAACTGCAAATTCAAATTTGAATCGATATAAGGATTCGGGTGCTGTTCAAAAGGCAATTTAATATTAAAGCCAATCGATTGCATCTTAGCTTCGTGAGCGCCGCGGTTTCCGGCTTCCATAATGCCAGGACCTCCGCCGGTGCAAAGCGCATAATGCCAATCTTTATGCTTTTTGCTCCAATTTCCAAAAAGCTTTGCCAAATCTCTAGCCGCATCGTAGGATTCTGCGACTTTCGCTAAATGATTTAACCGCTTAATTTCTTTCGGATCTTTTGCCTCTTTGAGTTTTTTCTTCACATCGCGAGTGCCAAGAGTTCGCGCAGAACCGAACATCACGATGGTATTTTTAATGCCCGCTTCATCGAGTACAACACCGGGGGCACGAAATTCCGAGAGAATTCTTACTTGACGCCCAGCATCGCTTTCGAGAAACTGCTGATTTTGGTAAGCTAAAACGGGTTCTTGTTTTTTGGAAGCCATAAGAAACTCCTTGTTAGTATTCAAAATCAAAATACACCAAAAAACGCCCCGCGGCGCAGAAATTTCATCCAATTCGGAATTTTATCCCATTTATTTTGTGCGAAAGTTTATATTTAAGCTATGCTAGTAAAAATTTGGACTGATTCATTTATCATTACGGGCGAAATCGATACAATGCGCGACGAACGCTTAACCGATTATGTCCGCGAAAATAAAGAGTTTATCGCAGTCACGCAAGTGAATGTCACCGACCGCGCGGGCAAAGATCTTTTCCGCACGCATTTTTTAAATGTGAGCACAAGTCACATCGAAATTATTTTACCCGCAGAATAATTTTTTTATTCGGCTTATCGCCACCGCAGCGGAAAGCTATTCGGGGAAGAATGTCTTTAAAACCGGTTCGGGAGCGCTCCGGCAAGGGCGATTATTCATCGTAAAAATGTGCATCGTTTTTCCGGTTGTGCGCAATTCGCCGCCGACAGTAACTTTATAAGTAAAACAAAAACGCAGCCGATCCACTTGGCTTAATTGCAAATGCACATCGACAATTTCGCCATAGCGGCAAGGCTTAATAAATTGCGTTTCGATGGAGAGCAGCGGACTATGATAACCTTCCGCTTCAAATTGCGAAAACGGAATGCCGTTTGCTCGGAAAATTTCGGTGCGCGCTTGCTCAAACCAAATCGCATAAACAGAATGATGCACGATTCCCATCGCATCGGTTTCGGCGTAACGCACTTCGATATGGGCTGTATATTCTACGGGGCTAATTTTGATCGGTTCCATAGTGATAAAATAAAAAGTTTAACGAAAAAGAAAAAGGTCAATTCGAAACGAAGAATTCATCAAAATGAATTTGCATAGAAAGAAATGATTCAAAGGAAATGAATAGAAAGAGTGGGGGCGAATGCTGAAAATTTCTTGCGTAAAATGAAATTTCCTATTGTTCTCCATTTATTTACAAGTTATTCACATTTTTTATGGAAAAATTTTCAGTGAAAGCGAAAAAAAATCATTTTTTCTCAAAATTTCAGAGCATTGTCCTTGACAATTCCGAAAAATTCATCTAGATTTGGCGTACTCGTGCCAAAGTAGCTCAGCTGGTAGAGCAGCTGATTTGTAATCAGCCGGTCGTAGGTTCGATTCCTATCTTTGGCTTGATAAATGGGTCGTTGCCCGAGTGGTTAAAGGGGACGGACTGTAAATCCGTTGACTTACGTCTACCGTGGTTCGAAACCACGACGGCCCACGTTTCTAATCTCCCCCGTCGCGGATGCGGCGGGGGAGTAATGCCCAGGTAGCTCAGTGGTAGAGCACTTCCTTGGTAAGGAAGAGGTCTCGAGTTCAAATCCCGATCTGGGCTCTTAAACAATTCGGAGGCTATTTTTTATGGCAAAAGAGAAGTTTGAAAGAACCAAGCCGCACTGCAACATCGGTACGATTGGTCACGTTGACCATGGTAAAACGACCTTGACAGCTGCAAT
>NZ_QGHD01000018.1 GCF_003148885.1 Hallerella porci
AAGGACAAGGTCTATTCGCTACACGAGCCCGAAGTGAAATGCATCGGCAAGGGCAAGGAACACAAGAAATACGAGTTCGGCAACAAGGTGTCAATCGCCCGGAGCTACAGCGGCATCATTGTCGGCGCGGTCTCGTTCCGGGACGAGTATGACGGACATACGATAGACGATACGCTTGACCATGTTGAACAAATGCTTGGATTCAGGCCGAGCCAGGCCGCATGCGACCGAGGCTACCGCGGACAAAAGGAATCCGGCACGACAAAGATCGTGATACCGGACGTTCCGAAGAAAAACGCGACTTACTACCAGAAGAAAAAGGCTCACAAGCTTTTTTGCAAGAGGGCTGGCATCGAACCAATCAATGGTCACTTGAAAAGCGATCACCGCATGGGTCGCAACTTCTACAAGGGAATCTTTGGCGACATGCTCAACGCAAAGCTTGCAGCAGCGGCGTTCAACTTCAAGAGGGCCATGAGGCGTTTTTTTGTCCTGTTGGAATGGCTGTACTGTTGCTTCCTTTGCCGGGAAGGGGTGAATAAAAACGGCGAACCTCCTTATCCTGCGCTCGCGAAGTGACTTTTTAAGGGTCAACTAAATACATGATGGATCCAATTCTTTCGATTCGGCATTTGCGCCGCGATTTTAAAATGGGCGACGAAATCGTTCACGCTTTGCGAGGCGTGAGTTTTGATGTGCACGCCGGAGAATTTTTAACCATCATGGGAACGAGCGGATCAGGAAAAAGTACCATGCTCAATATTCTCGGTTGCATGGACAAGCCCACCGCGGGCGAATATATTTTAGACGGCGAACATATTGAAAAATTAAAAACGGAATCGCTTGCGACAATTCGCAGCCGCAAATTGGGATTTGTTTTTCAGAGTTATAATCTGCTTTCGAGAACAACCGCCGTCGAAAACGTAGAACTTCCGCTTCTTTACAATTCAAAAATTCCCGCAGACGAACGCCGCGAACGCGCTGTAAATGCATTAAAACGCGTCGGACTGGAAAGCCGATTAAATCATCTTCCGAATCAACTTTCTGGCGGGCAGCAACAACGCGTCGCCATTGCGCGCGCACTCGTCAACGATCCCGTCATCATTCTCGCGGACGAAGCAACCGGCAATTTGGATACGCGGACAAGTTACGAAATCATGGAAATTTTTCAAGAGCTCAATTCCCGCGGAAAGACAATTGTATTCGTCACCCACGAGCCCGATATCGCAACATTTAGCAGCCGCACATTAGTTCTGCGCGACGGACAAATCAAACGCGACAGCCGCAACGAAAATATTCAAAATGCCAAGGCTGCATTCGAAGCGCTTCCGCCGCCCGAAACTTTTGAAGACGAATCGGATGAGTCATGAGTCCATTTACTTTAATCAAAATTGCCTTCCGCGCTCTTCTTCGCAATCGTATGCGCACTTTCCTTTCGGTTTTAGGAATCGTCATTGGAGTCGCTGCCGTCATCACGATGGTCGCGATGGGCGAAGGTTCCAAGCAATCGATTAAAGCAAAAATTACCGCGATGGGCACAAATGCAATCGTCATCATGCCAAATGTCGAACGCCGCGGAGGCATCCAACTCGATGCGAGTTCTTCTACGCAAACTCTCGAAGAAGCCGATGTCATCGCACTCCGAAACGAAGCGCATTACATTAACGGAGTCTCGCCCGTGGTAAACGCAAACGGTCAAGCTATCGCAGGAAATCGCAACGAAGCGGTTTCTCTCACCGGCGTCAGCGCGGACTATTTGAAAATTCGCAATTACGAAATTGAAGACGGCATTTTATTTGACGATGAAGCGGATCGCATCGCAAAAGTTTGCGTCATCGGACAAACCGTTGTGAATACGCTTTTCCCCGGCGAAGATCCCATCGGAAAAACCATCCGCTATAAAAATATTCCCTTAAAAGTCATCGGCACATTAAAAGCCAAAGGCTCCGGCGATTTCGGGCAAGATCAAGACGAAGTTATTTTAGCGCCCTATCAAACGGTGATGAAACGTTTCAATGCGACGACCGACATTCGCACCATTTACGCAAATTCAATCGGCGAAGGATTTGCGACAAAAGCGAGCGAAGAAATTCTCACGATTTTAAAAGAGCGACGTTCGTGGACAAGTGAAAAAGAACCTTTCCGCGTTCACACGCAAGAAGAAATGATCGAAATGATTACGAGCACTTCGGATTTACTTTCTCTCGTTTTAACAGCAATCGCAGGCATCAGTCTTCTCGTCGGCGGCATTGGCATTATGAATATCATGTATGTTTCCGTCACCGAACGCACCCGAGAAATCGGGCTTCGCATGGCGATAGGCGCCCGCGGGCGCGACATTCTTTTGCAATTTCTTTTTGAATCGGTGATGATTAGTTTACTCGGCGGACTCGCTGGAATTTTACTCGGCGTCGCTGCCGCATCGACAGTCAAATTCATTTTAAATTGGCCGATGAGCATTACCATTTCAAGCGTCGTCGTAAGTTTCGGCGTATGCTTTGCCACAGGAGTTTTCTTCGGTTGGTATCCCGCGCGGAAAGCGAGCCGTTTAGATCCGATCGAAGCTTTGCGATTTGAATAATTCAAAAATCTGCGTTTTCATTTTATCGCTGCATTTTTTTCGTTTGAATTATTTAAATTTTTTAACGATCATTTGACAAAGGCTGCAATTATGGAATTGACTCCGCTTGACATTCGCAATCAAACATTTCACTCCAAGCGCTTTGGCGGTTTTGACCCCGAAGAAGTCAAAGCATTTTTAGAAACTGCAGCCAAATCTTTTGAAGAATCTGGACGCATCCGCACCGATTTAACGGAACGTTTAAAAATCGCCGAAGAACGCGTGAACTATTACAAGCAAATTGAAAAAACGATTCAAGACGCTGCCGTAACCATGCAAAAAACGATGGACGAAATCAAACGCAACGCCGAAAAAGAAGGCGAGCTCATCGTCGCCGAAGCGAAAACGCGCGCCCAACACGAAATTGAAAACACCAAACACGAAGCCGAAAAACTCCGCGCCGAAATCGAAGAATTAAAACAACTTCGCACAAATTATTTCATCCGCATTCGCGCAATGGTCAAAAGCCAAGCCGACCTTTTGAACGCGATGGAAAAAGAACAAAACCCCGAAATTTCTGAAAACGGTCCAGTCGTTTTTTAATTTTTTACATGCGCATCGAAGTCAAAGTTCACGCCAAAAGCAAACGCGAAAGCGTTGTGCCGCAGCCTGATGGCTCCTATAAAGTCGATGTAAAAGCGCCGCCCGTTGAAGGCAAAGCAAACGAAGCCGTCTGCGAAGTCATCGCAGAATTTTTCAAAAAGCCAAAGCGCTCTGTCCGCGTTGTAATGGGTTCTACAAACAGTCGCAAAGTCGTTGAAATCGACTAAATAGATTACAATTCACACGGAAAATTTTTCAGCGAAAAAGTAATCGTATCGCCGAAGAATTGCGAATACGGTTCCCGCTTAAAAGCGACTAAAGAATTTTCAAAAAGCAATTCATTGGAATTTTTAAGAATCGTCGCGCACTTTCCATTCGAAAGTAAAATCGGTTTCTGCGCACTTCCCGAATTCAATTCCAAATAAACTTCGCTCGCATTTTTATACGTCACCCGTTCCAAAAAATTGAGGAAAATCGTTCCCGGAACGCGTCGCAAATAATGACAAAAAACTTGTTTCTGATTCGGTTCACAATACATCGCCGAATCCGGAGAAGAACGGAAAAATTCATCAGCGGTGAGAGACGCAAGCGAAGGCTTTTCCTTGGACGAAACGGAATTTTCTAATTCTTCGCCATAATAATGAATTTCGCGGACAATGCGTTCGGCATCATACGATTCCGCAGTGCCGTCTGCGCCTTCATAAACAAAGGAATCAAAGGTTTCTGCAAACGTAGCGTTACCCAAAGAATCATAAACAATTGACGATTCCAATTCACCGTGACGATAAGTATTCTTCGTCGAAAAATCGGCGCTATCTTTATAAACATAACGCACCGTATCATTTTGCGGCGACCACGCTTTGGAATGTTTCGTCACAATTTGCACAATTCTTCCCTTCGAATCGTACTCGTAATTTTTCGTATAATTCAAAAGATCGGGATAAAAAATACGTTCGTCAAAACGGAATTTTTCGGATTGCAAAAAATGATTTTTAAAAGTGCGTTCAAACGATCCGCGTTTTTTCCCCGCAGCATCGTAAGCGATAATGCGCACAAGCGAATCATTTTCATCGTATTCGTAAATGTGGCGATATTGCACACTCGGCGTTACGCCCGTTGCCGCAATAATTTGATGTTTGCTGTTTTCTTCCCACGAGAAATGTCCATCCGCAGAATTCCACGAACCATCTACAGGACTTTTGCGATAAAACGGATTTGTTTCTTCTTCGATGACGCGATTATCATTTGCTAAATAATAAACGTAATCTCGATTCGATTCAAAAAGATGCACATAAATTTCGCGGCGATTTGCTTTGTGAATGACGAGCGCAAGCGTGTTTAACATTCCCGTACTATCGTAACTTGCAAAGTCCGCCATTTCTCCGCTAGGCAAATAATGAATTTTCACAGTTCCCGAAAAATGCGGATCCAAAAGATTTCCATTTTCATCTTTTTGAATCATATAACTTTTCTGCAAAATCGATTCGACGGGTCCGTGAATATTCTGATATTTTTTCGCTTCTAAATTTCCTAAAATCACTTCATACGCCGACTTAATATTCGGCGGTGTCGTATAACTAAACTGCAATCGTTCTGCGCCCCGCGTATCAAATTCCGTACTGCAGCCGAGCAAAAATGCAGTCACCAAAATCGCGGGAATTTTCACAAACGAAAATTTCATCGCCTAGAATATAAAAAATTCCGAACGCCTGTTACAAAGAAAGGAAAGTTTCCTAAAATTATAAAGCGGAGATTGATTCTCCCTAAAAATTTTTTCGAAGGATTTGACAATGACAGAAATTCAGAAAAAAGTTCAAGAACTCGGGCTCGTTCTCCCGAATTGCCCTGCTCCTCTCGCTGCATACGTTCCCGCCACTCGCTTTGGCGATACCATTATCGTTTCGGGGCAACTTCCTTCGGTCAACGGTGATTTTTCTGCGTTCTGCGGAAAAGTTCCCACAGAATTAAGCGTTGAAAAAGCAAAAGAAGCCGCAGCCATTTGCCTTTTGAATAATCTCGCTGCAGCGATTAGCCTTTTAAAAGACGGCGAAACTTTGCGCCTTGTGCAAATGCAAGGATTTGTAGAATCCGCAGAAGATTTCCACGAACAGCCCGCAATTCTCAACGGTGCTTCGGAACTCGCCGTAAAAATTCTCGGCGATTACGGTCGTCACGCGCGCACCGCAGTCGGCGTTTCTTCTCTCCCGAAAAATGCCGCAGTCGAAATCAGCTGCACCTTCCAAGCGGTCGCAGGAAAACTCACATTTAACGGCCGTTACAACTGGATTGAACAAAAATGAAAACTTTAACTCTTCCGCTTCCCGATGATTTTCATGTGCATCTGCGCCAAGGTGAACTTCTCAAAAATTATGCAAAAACTGTCGCCAAAGAATTCGGGCGCATTCTCGTTATGCCGAATACGGTTCCACCGATTGCAAGCGCAGAAAACGTCCGCGATTATTACGCACAAATTAAGTCAGCCGCACCGCAATTAGATTTGCTGATGACTTTCAAATTGAATGCGAAAATTTCTGCCGATGAACTCGTGAAAATGAAAGAAGCCGGAGTTGTTGCGGGAAAATATTATCCCGCGGGCGTCACGACAAACAGCGAAGATGGCGTCTCGGAATTTGAATCCATTTTCCCCGTCGTCGCCGAAATGGAAAAACTCGGACTTGTTCTCTGCATTCACGGCGAAGAACCGTCTGCATTTTGCTTAGACCGCGAAAAAGAATTTATTCGCCGCGTAGAAATTTTAGCCGAACGCTTCCCGAAATTGCGTATCGTTTTCGAGCATCTTTCAACCGCTGCCGCAGTCGAAGCCGTTAAACGTTTACCCGCAAATGTCGCTGCAACAATTACCGCCCACCATTTAATTCACACTCTCGACGATGTTATCGGCGGCTCTCTGCAACCGCATCATTTTTGCAAACCGCTTCCCAAGCGCCCCGAAGATAGAAAAGCTCTCCGCGAAGCCGCCTTCAGCGGGAATCCCAAATTCTTCTTCGGTTCAGATTCCGCCCCGCACGCCCAAAGCAAAAAAGAATGCTGCTGTGGTGCTGCCGGCGTGTACTCTGCCCCCGTCGCCATTCCCGTCTTAATCCAGCTTTTCGAAAGCGCAAACGCCCTCGACAAACTGCCCAATTTCATCGCCGGCTTCGGCGCCGACTTCTACGGCATCCCTCGCCCCACCAAAACCGTCACCTACATCAACTCCCCTTGGACAGTCCCCGCAAACGTTGACGGCGCAGTTCCCCTCTTCGCCAACCAAACCCTAAATTGGCAAAGAAAAGAATAACACCAAGCCCAAAGCCAAAATGAAAAATTTTCGCCGAGCCAAAGGCAAGGCGAATTCCCACAAAACAAGCCAAGCGAAGCGATGACGAAACAAAAAAGCGAAACCGCGCAAGATGACGAAATGAACAACCCGAAATCGCCGAGCCGAAAAGGCGAGGCGAATGCCCGCAAAACAAGCCAAGCGAAGCGCTGGCGTAAAGAAAAAGTTTCGTCAAACGAAGTGACGACGAAACTAAAAAAGCGAAACCGCGCAAGATGACGAAATGAACAACCCGAAATCGCCGAGCCGAAGGCAAGGCGAATGCCCACAAAACAAGCCAAGCGAAGCGCTGGCGTAAAGAAAAAATTTCGTCAAGCGAAGCGATGACGAAACAAAAAAGCGAAACCGCGCAAGATGACAAAATGAACAACCCGAAATCGCCGAGCCGAAGGCAAGGCGAATTCCGCAAACAAGCCAAGCGAAGCGCTGGCGTAGAGAAAAAGTTTCGTCAAGCGAAGCGATGACGAAACAAAAAAAAGCGCCGAGCCGAAAAGGCGAGGCGCAAAATTCTGCGGTTAGCAGTTACAGTAATTTGGCTTAGAGGCGAGCAAGACTAGGCGCGTGCCCCGCAGAACATACTCACGTATGTCAAGGGGCGCGCAACGACGTATTGCGAAGCCTATAAGACAAATTACTTGAGAGTGCTGACTTGGACGTCCCAACTCTGTCCGTTCAAAGCCACACGATACGTATTCGTACCTTGGACTTTCATGCCTGCCGTATTGACGGCAGCAGCAGCCGGTTTTGCAGCGGCAGCCGGAGCAGCGTTCGGGTCTTTTTTCGGAACGCCGATATGACGATTTCCCTTGAGGAAGTCGATACCCTTGTTTCCGCCCTTCGTTTGGAGGCAGCCGGTGATGAAGATATTTTCATCGTTCACCGGAAGGTTATTTTCTTCCAAAAGTTTCTTCGCTTTCGGAATGCCCGGTTCGAGAATTTCTGCAGCGCACTTGACGCCCGGATAAGCTTCAGCAAACGGCTTCTTCTTCATCTGGTCTGCAGCGATCTTCACGAGTTCTGCATCCGGTTCGCACGGAGTCTTTCCGAGATAGCCGAGAATCATGTTGCCATAACCTTCGGTCATCTTATGCCACGTATCCAAGCCCTTCGACTTGTTCACGGTATTCACATAAGCTTGCTGGAAGTAGTACTGCGAAACCGGCGTCACCGACGAAGCAAAACCACCACGACGAACGCATTCGCTCATATTCGCAATCACCTGCGGATACAAGTGGAAAGTCTTCGTTTCGCGCATCATAAGAGTGTTTGCGGTCAAAGCACCCCCCGGCATCGGGGAGAAGATAACTTCCGAAGAAGTCTGGAGAGCTTCTGGCGGGAAGTTGTAATCCTTCAAGCATTCCACAGCCACATTGTTCGCTTCCATGAGCTTAGGAATTGCATTGTCATCAACAATACCATCTTCGCCGAGAGCAAGCGCGTAATCTGTACCCTTGAGCGCATGATACATGCTGAAAAGATCCGGCTGAGAAGTTCCACCCGAAAGCGGTTTACGAGCGAGGTCAATACCATCAGCACCGCCTTCAATAGCTGCGACATATTGACGAAGACCCGTTCCACAAGTTTCGTGCGAGTGAATGCGAAGTTCCACTTTATCGCCGAGGAGTTTGCGGGCACGCTTAAAGGTTTCGTAAACTTTCATCGGGTTTGCGGTACCCGAAGCATCCTTAAAGCAAACAGAAGCAAACGGAACGCCTGCGTCCAAAATGCTCTTCAAAACTTTTTCATAGAAATCCGGATCGTGTGCGCCTTTGCAACCGAGCGGAAGTTCCATCATCGTCACCACGACTTCGTGTTCCAAACCTGCATCGGTAATGCACTTACCCGAATAAATGAGGTTGTTCACATCGTTCAACGCGTCGAAGTTACGAATGCGGGTCATGCCGTGCTTCTTAAACATCTTTGCGTGGAGATCGATCATATCATACGGCTGCGGAGCGAGAGCCACCACGTTAATGCCGCGGGCAAGAGTCTGCAAACGAGCCTTCGGGCCGACAGTCTTGCGGAAAGTATCCATCATATCAAATGCGTCTTCACCGCAGTTTTGGTAAAGAGCTTGGAAACGAGCACCGCCACCTGCTTCGAAGTGAGTAATGCCAGCTGCAGCTGCTGCTTCAACCGCCGGCATAAAGTCTTTCATAAAGACGCGGGCACCGAAGATGGACTGGAATCCATCACGGAAAGAGGTATCCTGAAAAAGAATTTTCTTCATAGGTATTCCAATGGGGGAATCACACCCCCTGTCTGAGGGTCAATTTTTTGGGCAAATATAAAAATTAAATCTCTTCATTATTCGAAGGTTCTTCTTCGGCGCAGTTCGGGGAACCCGGATCATTTGCGCATTCATCCGAAGTATTTGAAGAACTGGACTTTGCCGAATCATCTGAACTAGAACTGTTATCGCAAGCGGTAAAAGCGAGCGCTGCGACAGAGAGAATTAAAAATGCAAGAGTATAGATTTTTTTCATGTTGCTATTATAGATTTTTTTCTTCCAAAAAGCCCGCCGCCCATCCGAAAATTTCCGTTATTGACGCTTGAAAATTGATGAATGCGCCAGAAAAAATTCCATATTTGTCACAAGTTCACTTTTTCGTTTTCCCGAGAAAATTTTTCCAACAAAAAAGACCCGCACAAGCGAGCCTTTTTTGCATTTCGAAAATCGTCGAATTACTTCTTCGGAGCCTTGGACTTCTTAGCGGTTTCCTTGAGTTCGGAACCGACCTTGAAGGAGACAGCCTTAGTAGCCTTGATTTTAATCGTTGCGCCAGTAGCCGGATTGTGGCCAGTGCGAGCCTTACGTTCCTTCACGCTGAAGGTGCCAAAGCCGATGAGCTGAACCGGGCCACCCTTCTTGATGCCTTCGGTGATGCCGTCGAGGACAGCGTTGACAGCAGCTGTTGCAGCCACTTTCGTTTCGATGTTTGCAGCCTTCTGAACGAATTCAATGAGGTCTTGCTTATTCATAGGATTGTTTCTCCTTGATAGATTTTGGATTTTGATGTATTTATTATACCTTTTTTCTGCCGTAAATCAAGAGTTTTTCGCAGAAAAATTGTATAAAAGCCTTATTTTATGGGGATTTTGTGTCCTCTGTTACGCTAGAATCCTTTCTGCGACGCGGAAATATGCGATGTTCCACGTATTCTTGAACCACAGCGATGACGATACAAGTAAACGGAATTGCACAAACGAGCCCGATAAATCCCAATAATTTTCCCCAAACGGAAATGGAAAGCAGGATTAAAACCGGCGGTAAATTCATCTCGGTGCCGACGATGCGCGGAATAATCAACATATCTTCGATGATTTGAATGACCAAGTAAATTGCCGCAATCATGAGGATAACTTCCCAGAACGGAATGCCCGTATCAAAGGAATAAATGATTCCGAGGAAAAACGCCACCGGCATACTTGCAATTTGCAAATACGGCACCATATTCAAAATGCCGATAAAAAGTCCGAAGACAATGCCCATCGGAAATCCGAGGACACCAAATGCGATGGAATATAAAATGCCGACGATGAGGGCGACCAAACTTTGACTGCGAAAATACGCTTTCATCAACTGATTTGTTTTGCGGAGAAAATCCGGTTTTTCGTTGTTTTCAATCGGCATTAAAACGCGAATTTTGCGGGCAATTTTCGGCATATCCATCATCAAAAATGTGGTGTACATAATGATGAAAACAATGCTCACCAAAGTGAAAACAATTGACGCTGTTCCCGAAAGAACTCCCATTGCGCCCGGTAAAAGTTTTCCAATCATCGACTGCGCAGTTTCCCAAAAGTTGATATCTTGCAACGATTCTAAGAAGCGCGCGCCCGCTGTAAAGTTCTGCAATTCTCCGCGCCAATCCGATGGAATGAGAGCAAGAATTTCTTGAATCCACGCGGTATCGGACATAAATTTTTTGATGAGATAACCGAAGTGGCTAAATTCTTCGCTGATTTGCGGAATAAAAATTAAGCAGAAACTCGTAATCACCGAAGCGACTAAAATGAGAGTCACAATCGTCGCAAAAATGCGCGCAGCTCGTTTCGGAATGCGGCGCAGTTTTGGTTTTCGCAAAAGGATACGGAACCATTCTTCAATTTTATCGACGACCGGATTTAAAATGTAGGCGATTAAAAATGCCCCGACAAAAGGAGCGAGAACATTTCGCAAATAATACAATAACGCCGAAGCGCAAATCGCCACAATTAAAATGGTGAAATACTTTAATTTGATTCTTGTGTTGAGCGACGAATCTGTAGTTTTTTCAACGCTGTTTTTTTCTTCCATAACGAATCATCCCCAGTATGTAAAGACCTGTGAAAAGAATAAATAAAACAAGACTTGTCCCGATGACAAATCGATTGGGTCCAAAAAATTCTAAATGAGAAATTTCAATTTCGGACGGAAGCCCAAGAAGTGTTCCTCGTCCAGTTTCGACGGCGACTTGCACCACATGATTCATATACAAATTCGAATCCGGTTCTACGCCGTGAATGTCAAACCAAATTTTATTCGGACGAATTTTTGCAAGCGATAAACGATGCTCCGTATAATAACGCGTCGCAGGGATGTCTAAGCGGAGCGGGCGAAGAGAAAGCGGATCGCCGATGTGAGATGCTACGGGATCCGTCACGCCGAGAACGAGCGCAATATCCGAACTCGCCCGAAAACGAATTATCACCGAATCCATATTGGAAAAATCAACGCCGTGAAGCGAAAGCGCATTCATTCCTCTTCCCATCGGAAATTCCACGCCTGCATGCGGATGATAAATGCCCGAATTTAAAACGATTCGAAGCGCAACCGCACTATCGCTTTCAAAAAATTCCGCAGTCGAAAATCCCTCTTCGCGACTATCCGTATAAATTCGCGGAGGATTATATTCTGGCTCTTTTGGCCAAACGCAAATATGTTCTTCGCGAAAAACAAAAAAGAAAACGCCTAAGAGAAGAAACGCAACCGCATAAACGACCGAAAATTTAACTCGATTATTTTTCATTTTTTCTTCTTCAAAAATCCGAGAGCGATGACGACGATGACGACGCACGCGATTAAGAAAATCGCTAATTCAATAGAGCCTGTTCCCTTCGCAGCAATTTTCGTAAAGCGGAAATGCATCGGTTCGCCGCGTTTTACATCCCAGCCCGGAGTCACTTCAAACCGCGAAACATGTTCTTTGTGACGTTGCATCAATTCTTTGGCAACGCCATTTTTCTGGAACCAAAAATCGGGAACGTAAAATTCTTGAAAAGGAATTGCGATGTGATTTTCGCCTTTTTTCAAAGGGATTTCTTTGAGCAGTTGACGAAAAGTGGTGAGAGAATCTTTGTTCGTCACATCGGGATCATACGTCCAAACTTTTGCGATAATTTCTGTTTCGGTTTCCGAATAAACATCTAATAAAATCGAATCGACAAGGCTCCAATTTTCATAATTGAATTGCCAAATGACGCCGCACCAAGCGCCTTTCGAAGTATCCATTCCTAGTGTGCAGCGAAAATCTAAAACCGAATCCGACAATTCCATTTTTGCTTTCGAAGATCCACCGTCCGAAAGGTCGTCGTAAGCCATCAATTTTTCGGTCGCGGAAAGCGGAAACACTTGCACTAAAAATTCACGCTTCGGAATTAACACGTAAGCGATGAACATACAAATAATGGCTAAGGAAAGGATTGCGAGTTTTTTCGCCATCATTTCTCCGCGGGCTTTTCGAGAATTTCCTGAAATTTCATTTTGTATTGCATCGTTTCAAATGCATCTTCTTCGGGTGCGCCCGATCCAAAAATTTTATCCACGATTTTGGAAAGGAAAACGATAAAACCAAAATGATGTTTTTGTTTGGACGAAAGAAACATTTCGTCCGAAGGCGAGCCGACCATTCTGCGTAAAATCGTATGCATCGTCGATGCGGGAAGCTGAAACATTTCGCAGCAAGAAGCGACTTTTCCCGGAATGCCGTAATCGGGCAATTTTCCGTCGACGAGTTTTTCGCCGTGATCAATGCAAACCGAATTTTCATCGGCTTCGACCCAATCCGCATTGCGTTCTTCTAATGCTTTCAGCCAAAGTTCGCGAGTTTTATCATAAACTTCTCGCCGAAATGCCATCGTTTTATCGCTCGGAAAAAATGTTCCTAGGCAATGCGGACAAATGCGCAGGTCAAAGCGGGAAAGTTCGACTTTTTTCGTTTCGGATTTACAGAAGGGGCATTGGCTCATCGTTCTTAGAAAATAGTAAATTTTAGTCTATGGCAAAAGTAATCTCTGTTACAGTTCAAAATTTTCAGTCCGAGGTGATGACCGAAGCGGAAACACGCCCCGTTGTTTTGACCTTTGCATCTTCTCAGATGCCCGACTGCGCTTCTTATAATCAAATTCTCGAAAAACTTTCTTCGGAACTCGATTTCACTTTAGGCGAAGTGAGTTTGGATGAACCCGATAATATGGCGTTCGTGCAATCTTTCCGCATTCAAAATTTACCGTTTGTCGTCGTCCTTTCAAAAGGCGAAATGGCTGATGCCATTCAAGGCGCACTCCCCGAAGATGAACTCAAAAAGCGCTTGTCAAAATTTTTCATTTCCGATGAAGAGCGCGCAAAAATGGCGATGGAAGATGCAATCGCCGAAGGAAATTATGCGGAAGCGCTTCCGCTTGTGCAAAGCGAAATGGCGAAAAATCCAAGCGATGATCATCTGAAAATTCTTCTCGCCAAATGCGAACTCGGGCTCGGTAACGCCGAAAACGCCAAAGAAATTTTGCAAAAAATTTCGGAAAATAGCGCAGAATTTGCAACCGCAAAATCTCTGCTCGATTTGATGGATTTACTCGTCGAAGCGGCGAAAACAAATCCGGTCGAAGGCGATGCAAAAAAATTCCGCGACGCCTGCAAAGACGCTGCCCGCAAAGATTATCGTTCTGCGCTCGAAGGATTTTTTCAGCTGGCTCTTTCGAATCCCGATTTTCAAGATGGCGCACCGAAAAAATCGATGCTCGTTCTCTTCAGCGCTCTCGGGCCCAAAGAACCGCTCACTTGGGAATATCGCAGTAAACTGAACACATTCCTCTTCATTTAATTTTTTATGCGTCTTCAACTTCTTCTCTCCGCTTTGATTTTTCCCGCAGCCATTTCGGCTGTGGATTTTCCGATTCACAAAGAGGTTCTGGATAACGGTTTAACCGTTTTGCTTTACCCCAATTCTCAAGCGCCTACCGTGAGCTGCCGGCTGTTTTATGTCACCGGTTCTGTAAACGAAGTGCCTGGGAGTTCGGGGCTCGCTCACATTTTGGAGCACGAACTTTTCAAAGGAACGAAAAAAGTCGGCGTAACGGATTTTGCAAAAGATTCCGTTTTGATGGCGAAAGAAGATTCGGTGATGGCGCTTTCGCAAGCGTCCGCAGTCGCTGGCGATTCGATTTCTGCAAAAAAATTCCGCGCCGAATACGATTCTTTAGTGGAAGAAGAACGCAAATTCATGGTCAAAGAAGAATTGTGGAGCGCGTATCAGCAAGCGGGCGGAACAGGATTAAACGCTTTTACAACGGATCTCATGACAGCGTATATCGTAACGCTTCCGAAAAATCGCGTTGAACTTTTTCTGTATCTCGAATCCGATCGAATGCAAAATGCCATTCTACGAGAATTTTATTCGGAACGCGATGTCGTCCGCGAAGAACGTCGTATGCGCTACGATGACAGGCCTTCGGGCCGTTACTTTGAAACGCTGAACGGTCTTATTTACGAAGCGTTTCCATACCGCGTTCCCACAATCGGTTGGCCTTCGGACATTATGAATCTCACGCGAGAACAAGCCGCCGAACATTATCGCAAATATTACAAACCGCGAAATGCAATTCTCGTTTTAGCAGGCGATTTGGATACAACGCAAACGATGAATTTGGTGAAAAAATATTTTGCAGAAATTCCTTCGGGCGAAGCCTTTGCACCGATTACCGTTCGCGATCCAGAACCCGCCGGAGAAAAACGTTTAACCGTTTACCGCCCCGATGCACCGCACCGAATGGATTTTTGCTTTAAAACTCCTGGAGTTGGCGACAGTTCTCTTTATGCGCTCGACATCGCCGAAGGCGTTTTGAACGGACGCTCCGGAAGACTTTACAAAAAACTCGTCGAAGAAAAAAAGTTAGCCGTTTCAGCAAGCGCAGGCAATAGCGTCAACAAATACGTTTCTGAATTTTACATCTCCGTGACGCTGCGCCCCGATGCAAATCCCGATTCTGTCGAAGCTATCGTTTGGAGTGAACTTGAAAAATTGAAAAATGAACCGGTCTCTGCCCGCGAATTAGAAAAGGTGAAAAATCGGGCGATGATGGGACTTGTCGAAAGTTTCCTCGATATGGAAAATGTCGCAACGCAACTCGCTTGGTATGAAATGTTCGGCGATTACAAAATCCTTTTAAATTGGCCGGATCAATTAGGAAAAGTTTCTCCCGAAGCGGTACAAAATGTGGCGAAGAAAACTTTTAAACACAAGAATGCCACCGTGGGACTTTTGCTCAAAGGGGAGGAACGCTAAATGAAAAAAAATTCTCTGATGTTATTGTCGGCGGCATTTTTCGCTGCGTGCTCGGGCACAAAACAGCAAACCGCCGAAAAAGTTTCTGTTGAAAATCCGCAGAAAATTTCTGCAGATACTTCTGCAAAAAATTCTCAAGCATCGATTGAAAAATCCGCCGAATTTCCAGCGACTTATAAAGACATCGCTTTCCCCGAATTTCATTATCAAGCGCCGTATCCCGCAGATTCGCGCGTGAAATTTTCCGAAAAAATTACCGGCTACGTCATCGAAGATAGAACTCTTCCTCTCATTCATTTTAACATCTTTTTTGATGAGCCGTTCGTCACCGATAGCATTCAAAATGAAGCCGCACATTCGCTTCTTTCGGCAATGTTCCGCCGCGGTGGTTCACAAAAACTTTCGCCGCAAGCATTGGACGATTCGTTAGAATTTATCGCAGCAACTCTCGCGGGATCTGTCGGCACATTTACCAGTGCGATTAGCGTTGAATGTATGACGAAAGATTTTCCGCAAATGATGAATTTGACAAAAGAAGTTTTCTTAACGCCAGCGTTTGATTCTTCTGCGCTTGAAATTCAAAAGGCAAATGCGGCGAACGCTTACGAGCATCGCTACGACACGCCTGCGGCAATTCTTTCGGCTTTAGATGCAAAAGTGAATTACGAAAATAATCCGCGTTTGTGGAGCGCAACCGCTGACGAATACCGCAAAGTTTCGCGGAATGATTTGTTGAAAATTGCACAAGGTCGTTTTCGCAATGGACGCATCGTCTTCGCCATCGCGGGCGATTTTCCGCGGGATTCGATGACTATAGAACTCAAAAAATATTTTGCGTCTTGGCCCGCAGATAATCCAAACAATATTTCGATTCCGCCAATTCAACTTTCAAAGAAAACGGGAATTTTCCTCGTCGATAAAGAGATTACGCAAGCGAACATTTGCATGAGCGCGCCATTTGTCAAGCGTCCGCATCCCGATTATTATCCGACAGCAGTAGCGAGTTTTATTCTCGGCGGTGGCAGTTTTTCTTCAAGGTTAATGGCGAAAGTGCGTTCGGATAACGGACTCGCTTACAGCATTCACAGTTACGCTGAAAACGATTATCGCGATCAAGGCCGCGTTCTCATTTCCTTGCAAACCAAAGTAGAATCCGCAGCCAAAGCAATTGACTTAATCCAAAAAGAAATTGAAAAACTCGCACAAGAAGGTCCAACCGAAGACGAATTAAATCAAGCGAAAAAAACTCTCATCGAAAGTTTGCCGAGTTTATTTGATTCGCCAGCGAGCACAACCGTTCTCTTCGCCCGCGATGAATTATTGGGCAAAAAAGATTCGCACTACATCGATTATGTCAAAGCGATTGAAGCGGTAACGCCCGAACAAGTGAAGCAAATGATCGCAAAATATTTCAACAAAAATGCGATGACAATTTCGATTGTCGGCCCCGCCGAAAAATTAAAAGATGTCGGAAACTTTACCGTAATTCCGCTCGACAGTTTAGACTTTAGAAAGTGAGAATTTTTTGAAACGCATCGCTCTTTGCATTTTCGTTTTTTCGCTTTCTCTTTTTGCAGCAGACAAAGAAGATTTGTCGCACAATGCGTGCGCCGCGGCGAAAAAATGTTTGAACTTCATTCTTCCGCGCTGTTCAGAAGCAGAATTTGAACCCGTTCCCGATGTAGAATATAATGCGGAATTTTGTTCTGCATTTTTGGATTTACAAAAACGCGGAATCGATTTAAAAAGTCCTGTAACCAAAGAAATTTTCGGGCATCTCGGAGGACGTTACCGCGTCACTTACGAAA
Source organism: Hallerella porci (assembly GCF_003148885.1). Lineage (NCBI taxonomy): Bacteria > Pseudomonadati > Fibrobacterota > Fibrobacteria > Fibrobacterales > Fibrobacteraceae > Hallerella > Hallerella porci. The sequence continues at coordinate 16,856 of NZ_QGHD01000018.1, forward strand.
CCGATGGCGAGCTTCCTGTCAATGGACCGATGATGAGTTATCTCTTCGATCATTTTCCATTTACAACCGCACTCGTCAACGCCATTCAAGAAACGAATTATACGATTCATTACAATTCTCCAGATCAACGCATTTTTAGCGGCGACAACGGAGGAAATCTTTTCGGCGATTTTTATTGGACTTTGCAAGATAGTGCAGGAACCGGACTCGGATTTCACAATGTCTTTTACGGCAGCGGTCGCTGCAAAATTCTGCGTTGGAATTTACACGGAATCGCCATCGCCATTTTAGATATGTATCCCAGCGGAAACAAAACGCGTTACCGTTTTAAAGCAATCGTTTTCCCCGCAAATGCAGTTCTCAATTCGATTATGAAAATGGGATTTTTCCGCGATGTGGTCAAATCTAAAATTTCTGAAATCATAAAAAATATTTCGGAATCGTCGGAAAGTTACGTCAACGGAAATCATGAGCCCGTAAAAAAATCCGAGACGATTAAAAAATATTACACAAAAAATCTCGAAGAATTTCAGCAAGTGGACGCGGGAAAAATTCCGTGGACCGTCGGCGATGCGGTGAAGAAAAAACGCGAAGAAAGTCAACGGCAAAAGCCGCAATTCGTCACCGAAACCCAAATGATTTTTAAACAAAATTTCCCAGCAAAATAAAGGGCAATTATGATTGAGTATTCTTATTCTTCTCCCGAAATGCAAGCAAAAATCGAAGCGCTTCTTCCCAAAATTACGGAACATCGCCGCGATCTTTTGATGAAAGTGGTGCAAAATCGCACGCGACATTTTTGCATGGTTCTCGAAGATCTTTTTGATCCGCACAACATTTCTGCAGTCATCCGCACCGCCGAAGTTTTCGGGCTCGAAGATGTCCACATCATCGAAGAAGTGAATCCGTATAAAGTGAATAAATCCATTTTAAAAGGCTCGATCAAATGGATGAATCTTTACTTGTATGAAAAGCGCAAAGCGTGCATGGAACATTTGCGCAAAAAAGGTTACCGCATCGCTGTCGCAAGCACGAATACGGAAAATTCTGTTTTGGATTTGGATTTATCCCAGCCGACTGCATTCTATCTCGGCAGTGAATTTACGGGAAATCATCCGGACACTTTGGCGGCTGCCGATTGTGAATTTAAACTTCCGCAATATGGCATCACCGAATCGATGAATGTTTCGGTTGCCGGCGGCGTTCTCATGTGTTACTTGGATCACTTTATGCAACAACATGGAAGAAAGAATTTTACGCTTCCGCCCGCTGAACGTGATGCGCTTCTCGTCGAATGGCTCGAAAGACATATAAATGACGATACCGCATCTAGTTCCATTACGCGAATCGCCTGCGAATAAACTAAATTGAATTTGAGATGAAAAAATATACCGGATTATATCTCGCTGTCGGTCTTGTTGTCCTTCTGGCAATTATCATCCTGATTTTCGGTCTGTTCTTTTTGAACGATAAGGACCCGCGGGAAGTTTTTGACACATACTATCTGCGCTTTCCGCAGGTGAGCACATTAACCCTCGACGACCCCGTAAAAATTAACGGCGTTAAACTCGGCAAAGTTGAAGACATTCACTTGGCAGGTCACCGCGTTCTCGTGGTCGTGCGCATTCGAAACGATGTCAAAATTCCTGTCGGTTCCGAAATCCGCGTGCAAAATATCGGCATCATGGGCGAACGTCAAATCGGAATTATCTTGTGCGATTCGGCAAAAAATTATGCGCCGCACGATACGATCGACGGTCAATTCGATGCGGGCATCGCCGAAGCTCTCGGTCTCGCAGGCGAAATTATCGATTCCACAAAAATTCTCATTACTTCAGTTCATCAGGTAATGGATTCGACGATTGCGAATCCAGAATTCCGCGACAAATTCCGCGTGATGATGAACAAAGCAGAATCTTTGGAAGATCGTTTAGCAAAAATGCTCGCCGATACCGATCCGCAAATCAAAACGAGTTTGAACAATTTGAATACCGCAACAGTGAAAGTGAACGCATTGCTCGATACGGTGCAAACGCCTATCAGCGGGCTTCTTTCGCAAGCGAGCGGCCTCATGCAAGATGCGGGCGGCGTCATTTCTAAATTGGATTCGGTGACGAATCGTTTATCCGCAATCACCGCAAAGCTTCAAACCAAAGACAATACGGCGGGAATTCTTCTTAACGACAGAACTCTTCACGATGATTTGGTGAAAACATTACATTCTGCAGATAGTCTTTTCCAAATTATCCTTCACGATGGTTTGGATGTCAACGTAGATATTTTCTAATCCGGAAATGGTATCGCTATGCATAGCAAAGAAATTGTTGTTACAAATAAACTCGGAGTTCACGCCCGCCCCGCAGGCATGATCGTCGATATCACGGGAAAATCCGAAAGCGATGTCACGCTCGAATACGAAGGCACGAAGGTCAATGCCAAAAGTATTTTGAATGTGATGATGCTCGCAATTACTCCCGGTTCCACGGTGAAATTCACCGCCGAAGGAAAAGACGAGGAACAAGTGTTAGATCAACTGGAACAACTTTTCCGCGAAAATTTCCATGAAGAACAAAACGACTAGCAAACAAAAGACCCGCACCGTTTTGGTCGGCGTCGCAACATCTCCGGGTTACGCTTACGGTCCTGTCCGGAAAATTGAAACGCGGAAATATTCGCTAGATTCTTCTGCGCTCCCGGCGAGTGCGCTCGAAGCAGAAGAAGCGCATTTTTTAAAAGCGGTCGATACCGCCGCCAAAGAAATTGAAAAATTAAAATCGGTTACAAGCGAACGCTTGGGCGAAGAAGAAGCTCGCATTTTTGATTCGCATTTAATGATGCTTCACGATTCGATGGTAATAAATCCAATCGTTCAAAGCATCCGCAAAGAAGGTCACAATGCACGTTGGGCGGTACACAGCACACTCTCTGCGCTAATCGCTCAATTTGAAAGCAGTAAAATGGAACTCATGCGTGAGCGCACCATGGATCTGCGCGAAATTTACAGCCGCCTTCTCGCCGCTCTCGACGAAGCCGCGCCCAAAACAAAGCGCGAAAAATTTTCGGAACCGGGAATGATCGTTTCGCACGAACTCACTCCGGGCATGCTCATGTCGATTGAGAAAGATGAAGTGCTCGGATTTGCGACCGATATCGGCGGCCGCACAAGCCACATTTCCATTTTGGCTCGCGCGATGCAGCTTCCAGCAGTTTCTGGTCTCCGCAATATTTCCGTCATCGCAGAAGACAACGATATGCTCTTCATCGACGGAACCGGCGGCATGGTCATCGTCAACCCGAACGAAGATGACTTAAATCGCTACGAAGAAAAGCTTGCTGTTTACAATAAGCAAAAGCAAGAACTTTTCACGATGCGTCAATTAGAGCCGATGACTCTTGATGGCAAATACATTACTCTTCATGCGAACATCGAACTTCCGATGGAAGCGGATACCGTTTTGGATTTTGGCGCAACCGGCATCGGGCTTTATCGTTCCGAATTTTTATTCTTCCGCAAAGGAACTCCGACTTGCGAAGAACAAGCAAAAGCTTACTCGCACATTTTGAGCAAACTTTCACCGCATCCGGTCGTCATCCGTACATTAGACGCTGGCGGAGACAAACTCGTTTCTGATATTTCTGTCGCCGACGAAGCGAATCCATTTATGGGTTGGCGCTCTATCCGCGTTTGCTTAACGCGCAAAGATATTTTCCGCGAACAGTTGCGGGCACTTCTTCTCGCCAGTCGCTCGGGACATTTACGCATTATGTTCCCGATGATTAGCAGCCTCGACGAACTGCACGAAGCGAAAGCGCTTTATCAAGAATGCCGCACGCAACTTTTGAACGAAGGCGTTGAACTGCCCGAAGTCAAAGTAGGCTGCATGATCGAAGTTCCTGCTGCCGTGATGATGGTCGAAGCCCTCGCCAAAGAAGTGGATTTCTTTAGCATTGGAACGAACGACTTAATTCAATTTACTCTCGCCGTGGACCGCACAAACGAACTCATTGCGAATATGTTTGAGCCGCACCATCCCGCGGTTTTGAATATGATTCGGCGCACGGTCCGCGCAGCGCATCGCGAAGGAATTCCTGTTTGCGTTTGCGGTGAAATGAGCTCGGATCCGCTTTCAACTCTTGTCCTCGTCGGGCTCGGAGTCGATGAACTTTCCATGACGCCGTGGAGCATTATGGAATGCAAAAAAATCATTCGTTCTGTGAACTACGAAGATGTAAAAGCGACGGCGAATGCGGTTCTCAAAATGGATACCGCAGCAAATGTCAATCGCTACTTGCGTCAAAAGTATTTGCAAATGATTATCGATCTCGGCATTTCGAGTTTCATCACTTCTCACGAAGTCAAAAATCCATTGGGGAAAAATGCTTAAAAAAATTCTTCTTGTCGGATGTCTCATCGGCTCGGCTTGGTGCGCGACAGATTCTGCGCAAGCGCTTATTCCTGGCTATGACTTTCAAAATAAAGTTATCCGATATGAACGCAACAAGAAGAATTGCGATTCTCTTTCGACGGGACTTGACAAAGAATTTGCATGCGCTGCAGCCGCTTACTATAACGGCGAATTTGCAAAATCACTTTCCCAATATCAAAAACTCATCGGCAAAGATTCGAGTTTAGACAAAAGCATTCTTTCGCGAATTGCTCGCTCTCAATTCGAAGAAAAAGAATTTGCCAAAGCCCGCAAGACTTTGTCCACGGGAGATTCTCGTTTTCAAAATGACGCCGAATGGAAAGAATTTGCAGACCGCATCCGTTTGGATTTGACACTCGAAGATCCGAATATTAAACCAAAAGCGAAAGCAGATTCCATCGACATTTTTTTGAAGAATTATGGCAACGATCCTCGCGTTCCTCTTTTGCGTTATAAAAAAGGAACTCTCCTCGAAAAAGCGAAATGGTATAAAGCGGCGAAGAACGCTTACCTTTACGTCATCGCGCATCCGTCGGAATACGGAGACGCAGCGTGGAAAGCCTTGCGCCGCATCCGTTCGGAATCGATTAACGAAACCCTCGACGAAAAAATCACTTATTCCGGAAAACTTTGCAGCAAAGGTTTTCACGAAGAATGCATCGCCCTAATTGATTCCATTTTCGTCATCGATCAGGCGAAGGCACCTGCCCGCGATACAACGAAAAAGCCAAAGCTCAAAACGAGCGAAGATTCGTTGAATTTTAAATTGCCGCCGAGCACGATTACATTAAAAAATCGCATTTCTCTTTGGGAAAATCGAGCCGCTGCGTATAAAAATTTGAAGAAAGATTCCGCGGCCATTTCCGCTTACGAATTTTTAACCGATAGCGTCGAAGCCCGCGCGAACTGGCTGCAATCGCTGATTCGCCTTTACCGCGCAAACGGTATGGATTCTCTCGCTGCAAAAATCGATGATTTATTCCAAACAAAATTCCGTTTCACTTTACAAAATGCGAATAACATTTGGGTGCGCGCTTTTGAATTGGAACAAGCCGGAAAATTTGACGAAGCCATCGCCAGCTATGATTCGCTTTCTAATCCGCGTTTTAAAAACAGCAACAAAGTCAAATGGGTTTCTTTCCGCATCGCACTTTGTTATTTGAAACAAAATAAAATTGATTCGGCGATTGCCGCATTCCAAAAAGCGAAAAGCGAAGATTTCTTGTGGAGTTCAAGCGGCGCACGGATGTTCCTCGGAAACATTTACCTTGCACAAGGAAAACTCGAAGAAGCGAAAGCCGAATATCTCGATTGCATTAAAGATTTCCCTGTCGGCTATTACGCTCACCGTTCCCGCATAAAACTCGTCGAAAATAAATTGCTCGATTCTGCAGCCGTTCCTTGGCTTGCGCCGCAAGATATTTCGGACTCGGCAACTCTTGCGTGGATTCGTTCCATTCAAAATGGTTCCGCCGATTCTTCGCATAGCATTGGCCGTTACAACATGGTGAAACGCCTTTTGGATTTAGGCTTTGCCGAAGAAGCATTTGACCTTTTCACCTTTGCGAAAAAGAAAAATAGCGGGCGCTTGGATTTCTTGTATTCTTACGGTTCTCTTTTCCAAACTTACGGAGAACTCATCCCCGGTTACGCACTCGCTAGAAATTTTCAAAATGCAATTCCGCGGGCTTATCTCGGCGAAGCGCCGCGCAGCGTGATGAAATTTTTATACCCGAAACCATTTGAAGATAAAGTTCTCGCCGCGGCAGATACATCCATCGATCCGTTATTTGTTTACAGCGTGATGCGTCAAGAATCGACCTTTAATTATCTCATTACAAGTCCCGCCAATGCGTGCGGACTTTTGCAAATTATTCCGCCGACCGCAAAAAAATTAGCAGCCGCCGAAGGCATTCAAAACTTTTCGCAGAATTTACTTTACAATCCTTATATGAATATTCGCCTCGGCGTGCGTTATTTAAAAGATCTTCTCGTCGAATACGAAAATGATCCGATGTATGTTCTCGCCAATTACAATGCAGGGCCGCGTCCCGCCAAGCGTTGGCAAGCCGCCGGCAAAGAAATGACTTGGGATTTACGCGCCGAAGAAATCAGCTATTGGGAAACGCGCGATTACGTAAAACGCTGCATCGGCAATTATTGGGTTTATTCCGAAGTCTGGGCACGTTAAATGCTGTTCTTCATTTTAACCCTCGGCGCTGCCGTTTGCTTTGCCTTTGGCAATGTGCTTTCCAAATCCGGCGTCGCCAAGTCCGGAGAAAAAGCCGACATTCATCATCCTTTCAAATTTATTCTCAGCTTTCTTACTTCGAAACGTTGGTGGACAGGATTTTTACTTTCGGCGTGCGGAAACGCAGGCAATTACACGGCGATGGCTTTATACAATTTAAGCCTTGTCAAACCAATTTCTGCGCTCAATCCCGTTCTCACCGCAATCTTCGGCAGAATCTTTTTGAAAGAGCCCATCAACCGTCGCGTCATCGCGGCTATCGTCTTCGTTCTTTGCGGGCTTCTTTTTGCATCCGCAGAAGTGGGCGAAAAAGCGGGCACGCAAAATATTCCTGCGCTTTGGATTTTCTTTTTTATTCTTCTTGCCTTTGCATTTACAAGCCATTTTATTTTTCACCGCGATGAAGTCAGCGATTCACTCGTCATGGGAACTTGCTACGGACTTTCCGATGTGATTTATAAAAGTTTAGCGATTGATGCGACAGCCAAAGGCATTGAACTTTCTGCAAATGAACTCGCGTATTGGCTTTCGGACATTCGCGTTTGGGCGTTTGCTGTAACCTATCTCACCGCATTTGTTTTTACGCAAGTTGCATTTTCTCGCGGGCGCGCACTTTTTGTGATTCCCTTTAGCGCAGCCATCGGCGCGGTCGTTCCCATTCTTGCGGGTGCACTCATTTTTGCAGAGCCTTTCCCACCGATGAAAATCGTAAGCATCGCGATGGTCATTTTAGGTTCTAGTTTATTCATCGCAAGTCCGCGGCAAATGCTTCGGAAAACATTCAAAAGGAATTCTCATGCAAACAAATGATGTTTGGTTTAAAGCAACCGGTCATTGCAAACCCGAAGATTATGAACTGGCGACTTATTTTTTAATGGAAGCCGGCGTCGGCGCATTAGAAGAATTAGAAACATCCACCGCTGAGCGCACCGATTTTTGCTTTTACACCGGCGAAAAAAATGCCCGCGATGCAATCGTCAAAAAATTTCCCGAATATCATTTCACCCCCGAAGACGAAGAAGCTAAAGATTGGGATCGCTGGTGGCGAGACCGCGCAACTCCCGTCCACGTTTCCCATCGCGTTTGGGTACGTCCGCCTTGGGTTGAATTTACTCCGCCCGAATCCGACGCCATTCTTCTCGTTCTCGAAGCGAAAAGCGCTTTTGGTACAGGCGATCACGCAACCACAGCGCTCATCTCGGGCATGATGGAATCGCTCGATTTGAAAAATAAAACCGTTCTCGACATCGGCACCGGAACCGGAATTCTTTCGATGATTGCGGATAAACTCGGCGCAAAAAAAGTCATCGGAACCGAAATTGATTTGCTCGCACTTCCTTGCATTGCGGAAAATTTTAAGCAGAATCACTGCGAAAATTCGCGGGCAGTTTTCGGCTTTTTGGACACATTCCAAGACGATGCTCGCTTCGATGCAATCGTCTGCAATATGATTCGCACCGAATTTTGGCCGATGAAAAAAGACGTCGAACGCATGCTCAAAAAAGGCGGGCATTTCCTTTTAACCGGTCAACTTACCGCTGAGAAAAATTACGTTCTCGATTGGTTCCAAGAAGCGGGCTTTAAAACTCTCCGCGAAGAAACCCGCGACGAATGGTGGTGCGTTGACGCTATCCGCGAATAAAAAATGGAAACTCTCTTTGTCAAAAGTGCCCTCGGCAAGACGACCGAAAAACCAGTTTGGATGATGCGCCAAGCGGGACGTTACTTGCCCGAATACCGCGAACTGCGCAGTCGCTTTCCAGACTTTCTTTCCTTTGTCCGCGATGCCGATGCCGCCGCCGAAGCGACTCTTCAGCCGACAAATCATTTTGACATCGACGCAGCAATTCTCTTCAGCGATATTCTCGTAACGCTGCCGTATATGGGATTTGATTTGCGCTTTGAATCGGGAAAAGGTCCGATGATTGCAAATCCTTTCCGCAGCGCAAAAGAAATTTCTCAATTAAAAAACGTTTACTTAGACCGCGATTTAATTTACACGAAAAATGCACTGCAAAAAGTTCGAAGAAAATTATCCGAAGAAAAATCGCTTCTCGGTTTTGTCGGCGGTCCGCTGACGATTGCTTCTTACGCCATCGAAGGCGGCACATCAAAAACTTTACAGCAAACAAAAACTCTTTTTTACCAAGACCCCGAAGCTTATTCTGCGTTGCTTTCTCACATTGCAAAAATCACGGGCGAATATCTCGTAAAGCAAGCGGAATGGGGCGCAGACGCGCTCGTCATCATGGATTCGTGGGCCGGAAATTTATCGTTACGCGATTATCAGCAAATGGCGAAACCCTTTACCGAAATCGTCATTCAAAAAGTCCGCGAAAATTCAAACGCTCCGATTATTCATTATGCAAACGGAGCAGCGCATCTCATTTCTGCTTTTGCAAATCTCTCGGTCAATGTCATCGGAGTCGATCACCGTTCCGAACTTTCGGATTTATTGACTGCGTATCCGCAGAAAATTTTCCAAGGCAATTTAGATCAAGCGTTATTGTTTGCGCGCCCCGAAATTATTTGCGCCCGCACCCAAGAAATTTTAGAGCTCACAAAAAATCGCCCGCACATCATGAATCTCGGGCACGGCATTCTTCCCGAGACGCCGATTGCAGGCGTTCAAGCTTTTGTAAAAACGGTTCGCGGAATTTAAGCGCTTTTGCGTTTCGCTTTCCACGCCGACAAAATCCAGCGGAATTTATAATACGCAAAGCGGAGAGAATCCGCCAAGCGATCGCGGGAATTTTTCGGCGGCTCCTCGAGCCATTTTAAATCAAAGTCTTGATCCGGCGCACCTTTTTCTCGAATCCAACGCGGATAATCGAGCATTAACGCTTCGCCTGCTTGATTATCCCAAAAGAAATAAGCTTCGCCACGCGTCCAACGCTTTTGCAAAAATTTTCGTTTTACAAATCCATGTTTTTCTGCAATCAAATCCGGATACGAAAAAAGCACTGGTTTCGGCGTATGAATCAACGCTTGCAGAGAAAGCCCCGCTTGACGCAGCGCAACGCTCGAACCGATTTCCATCCGATTCACGGTATCGTAAAAATTTTTTCCTTCTTCTTCGTGCAAAAGCCGTTCGCAAAATGGTTTAATCGCTGACGGTTTTAAATACAAGAAGAATGATTGCAAATGCGGCGCCACTTCCGAATTTTCCGTTAACGAAATCATGTCAGCAGACATTTCTTCGGCAGCGCTGAAAATTTTGACAAATCGATTTTGAAAATAAATTACCGAATCGTTAATGAGAACCAAACGTTCCCATTCTTCGCGGCGGAACTGCGCCGTATATGTCAAATAACGACGCCACATTCCGAAATCGTAGCCGTGATTTTCGGTAAAGAAAAGTTCGATATGATGTGAATCCAAAAACGCATGCGACGATGCGTCTAAATCTCGCCCGTTCGTCAAATAGACAACAGAAAATCCCGTTTGACAAAGACCTTCTAATGCATATCGGATGTAACCGGGCAGAGATTCTCCAGTTTGAAAAGAAGCGTAAAGAACTTTTTTCAGGCTAGTTCCGCTCATCGTTTATCGCTTTTTCGAATTGATGCGTCCGGAGTCGCGACGAGAATTTCCAAACGAAGATTTCTTTTTCCGGGCAAATTTTTTCCCGCGAGAATTTTTACGTTCTCCGTCCTCTTCGCGGAAATTTTTTCCGCTGCTCTTTCCGCGTGTGCTGCGACCACGTCCGTATTCTGCGCGTTCCGATTTCCGCTTGTTCGCTTTGCGATCTGCGCCATACGATTCACGGATTTTGCGACGTTCACTCGGGCGAATCGATTCGTATTCACTTTCATCGGGCTGCGTCACAAGTCCTAATTCTTCGGCGGCTTCGGCGCGGTCTTTTTCCATCATCTTCGAAGTCCGTCCATCCGAAATCTTTTCGAGAATGGCAAAATCGGCTTCTCCGCGGACAGGATTTGCGCGTAAAAGTCTCACGCGCACTTTATCGCCGCGCGCAAAAGTTTTGCTGCTGCGTTTTCCGCAAACGATTCCTTTGTCTGGATTAAAGACGTAATAGTCCGAGCCTGCAATATCGCGGAAACGTACAAGGCCTTCGGCTTGCGGGTCATCAACGCCCACATAAATGCCCCATTCTTGCACGCCGGTGACAGTCGCTTCAAATTCTTCGCCCAAGTGTTTCCGCAAAAGCCAAGTCGCACAAACTTTGAGCGACATGCGTTCGGTCTTTTGATTCTTCACTTCGTTCGCAGAAATTTCGGAGCAGACAGCAACCACATCCCACGCGCGTTTTGCATCGGTTTCATCCGGCGTTTTACGCGAAAGTTCGCGGTGACACCAAAGGTCGGCATAACGCCGAATCGGACTTGTAAAGTGCGCGTAATCTTGCCAATTCAACGCAAAGTGTCCAAAGCAGTTGCTATCGTAATGCGCTTTCTGCATACTGCGCAAAATTCGCATCACAATTTCATCATCGCCTTTCGCACGTTCTACCAAATGCTGATACAATTTGAAAATTTCCGGATTCAAATTCGTATCACCGCGGCGCGGTTTACCGAGTTCACGAAGAGAAATCGGACTATCCTTAAACAAATCCGGCATCTGGTAATAAAGTTCCATAATGTCTTTTGTATCAGGAGCTTCATGAATACGATAAACGCCTTGTAAATGTCTGCGCTGGAGTTCTTGGGCGCAGCATTTATTGGCGATCAACATGCATTCTTCAATCCAATGATCCGATTCATTTTCTTCGCGCGGAACGATTTTTTCTGGTTCTCCATTTGCATCAAATTTACAACCGAGTTCGGTGCTGCCGAGTTCCAAGATGCCCGTTTTTTTGCGGTTAGCGCGCAAAAGGTCTGCGACTTCTTGAAGAGCTTTTACATGTTCATCGCCCGCTTCCAAACGGCGAACGGCTTCGGCATACGTAATGCCCGCAGTGATGTTGACCAAACTCTTTTTGAATTCAAACGATTCCACATTTGCATCTTTATCGAGTTCCATCATGCAGCTGAACGCTAAGCGGTCAACGCCTTGATGCAATGAACAGAGATCGCTCGAAAGACGATCGGGAAGCATCGGCACAGCCGTCCACGGCAAATACTGCGTAAAGCTACGCGTAAGCGCTTCGTCATCGAGTTCGCTGCCTTCGGGCACATAATGACTCACATCGGCGATATGCACGCCTAAGTGGAATCCGCCATCGGGACGCTTTTCCACCGAGATAGCATCGTCATGATCCATTGCTCCATCAGGGTCCACGCAAAGGATGTAAAGATTCCGCATATCCACGCGGCCATCTTTCAAATCAGCTTCGGTCGGTTCCTTTTCACTGTTCACAAAATCCATAATCGCATCCGAGAATTTCGCCGGAAGCGATGCGTCTTTCATAAACTGTTCCGTCACTTCTTTCCAAGTGAGATCGCCTTCCATCGCCGAATGGTCAACTTTGGCGAGCATTGAATGTTTGAGTTTCGGATGCGGATAAAGTGTAAACGCAATCGTATCGCCATCTTTTCCAGGAGCTATACTGCGATGCGCCATCGGATAAACTTTTCCGGTTTCGACTTCGGTGACCTTCCACCAATCATTTCCATCGGGCGAAAGAACGCCGCGATGCACACGACTTTCGTCATCGTCGTAAGTTGCCTTGCGACGACTCGTTGCAGCCGGTCTCCGGTTGTCTTCTTCGAAATCTTCATCTTCTTCAAACTTCGGTTTTCCTGTTCCCGGAGTATACTGCTTATTGCTAGTGCGGGCGAGAGATCCTTCGCTCACCATTTCGGCAAGCAACTGCTTAAAAGCGAGTTTCTTGTGTTTTGTAATGCCCATCGCACGACGTAACTGACTGCCAACCATCGGTTCATCGCGTACAACGGCGATAATCTGTTCTTTAGTGGGCAAATTTTCCATAACAACGTCTCCTACTTACATTTAGAAAATATGAAAAATTTTGACAAAAAGGAAAATTTTCCATTTTTTGTTTTTGCGGGCTTTTTCATTTTCTTTGGAAAAAGAGTATCCGAAAAACTTGCAAAATTCTATTTTCATTGTATGCAAAAATTTTTGAATTTTTTACACGATGTTCCTGTCGTAGGAATTCTCCGCGACATTCCTCAAGGCGCCGAAGAAGCTTGCGCCAAAACCGCTGCCCAGTGCGGCCTCAAAGCAATTGAAGTCACGATGAACACAAGCGCCGCTGCCGAAATCATCGCCAAGCTCAAAGCCTGTGCAAAGCCTTACGGCATTCAAGTGGGCGCAGGCACAGTTCGCAATCTCAAAGATTTAAAAATCGCACTGAACGCGGGCGCAGAATTTATCGTCTCGCCCAATACCGTCGAAGCCGTAATCAAAAAATGCGTCGAAGAAAATATTCCCGATATTCCAGGCGCGCTTTCTCCGACCGAAGTGCAAAACGCATTTGATTGGGGCGCAACCTGCGTGAAAATTTTCCCCGTCGGAAATGTCGGCGGACCTTCTTACATCAAAGCGCTGCGCGGACCTTTCCGCGATATTCCGCTTCTCGCATGCGGTGGCGTTTCAACCGATAATGTCGCCGATTATTTTAAAAGTGGCGTAAACCTCGTCGCCTTTGGCGCAAGCATTTTTAAGCCCGCGCTGATGCAAGCAAACGATTGGGAAACGATTGGCAAAAATTTGTCAGCGTTTTTAGAAAAAGTCAAAGCGTGCGTTTAAATTTTGGGAAGAAATTCTAAGCGCGGTTCTTCCGGAAGAATTCCCTCCTTTACACACAAATTAAAGTATAGCGAAAGGGAACGTTTGCGTTCTTCGGTAAATTCGTAATCCAAAGAATCGTAGTAAAACTTTAATTGTTCTGCGCTAAAAGGAACCGGATAAATTTTCTTCCACGCAGAAATTGCCTTCGTTGGATTCTCACGAAATTCGGCAATCGATTGCCGTAAATTTTCCAAAAAAATTTTGAGCAGCGGGAGAAGTTCTGCGCTTAACGCAGAGCGATGAACACTCCAAGCGCCGAATACAAACGGCAAATTTTTCCATTCACGCCAAAGCTTCGCCAAGTCAAAACAATACGGCCAATCGTTTTGCATTTTTCTTTTTAACGCTTCGTCGCCGATGAAAAGGGCGGCGTCGGCATCCGCTAGATCGCTTACGTATTCGGGTTGAATTTGAAAATATTGCGAACAGAGAACGCGTAATAACGCAACCGACGTTCCACTTTGCGCGGTCAAATAAATGCGTTTCTTCGAAAGTTTTTCCATCGGATATTTTGAAAATAATTCGACGGAATGCACTTCGAGATTGCAGCTTGTGCAGATATCGGGAACAAGAATTAATGACTTCGGATCTTTTGCGTAGGCGATGGATGACGCTGGCGCCAAATGAATTTTCCCGGTCCAAAGCATTTGATTGAGCGCACTCGGAACGCCATCGACAAAAGAAATGCCCTCGAATCGGCGGTTTTCATCCAAAAAATGATGAAAAAACGGAGCACACACTAAAAAAGGAATCTTTCCAACTCGCAAGTCCATGAGAAAAATTTAACTTTTCTGCGTATGGCAAAATTTCATGTTAAAAGAACACTATTTGGTGAAGACCAAAAAAGTCTAGTTTTCCGTGGAAACATCTTGGACGGCGATGTCCAGAAAGGGATGTCCATAAAAATTCCCGTTACCGATAAAGCGGTCATCGACGTGCAGATTGACGACGTCGTGGAATTAGAATCGCATGAATCGCCCGAGAAGCGAACAGGTTTGGTTGCTCGCTTCTTAGAAGAACCCGAAGCATTAGAAATCGTCGCCTCGTTAAACGTCGCCGACGAAGATTTAACCGTCGAATAAAAAATCTTTTTGCAAAAAGAAAAGCCCGAATTGATTCGGGCATTTTTTGTTGGCTTTATAATTCTAAAAGTAATCCGCAGCGAAAGTAAACGTAATCACCGGTCTTCTTTAAATTTTGATAGCCGCTTAAAAGTAAAATCGAAGAATAGCGTCCGAGCTTAATGTCAAAGCCTCCGCCAGCTTTCCACATCATCTGCGAATCGTCGCCGAACGCATACCCGAAGTCAAAGGTGCCGACAGGCATCATCACGCTTCCAAACGGAAGCCGCACATAAGCGCTCGCAAGCGCCGGCACCAAAGTAACATCGCCAAAGCGCTGATAGTCCAAGCCCACGCCGAGGAAAACCATTTGATCGAGCGGATACCAAAGATGAATTGATGTCGAAAAATTGAAGTCCGAAAATTCTTCGGTAAAATTCGTAGAGCCCACGCTGAAATCTGCAGTCAAAGCTTCTGCCGGTTTAAAAGTTAGCAGAGACAAAGATACAATTGCAGCAAGCAAAAACGAAATCGTTTTAGAAGCGGGAGATTCTTCATCGCCGCGAGCTTCGCGTTTCCAACCGCCGCCGTGTTCTTTCTTAAACGAAAGTAAACTGCCTTTGAGCATCGCAAAATTCATGAGCAAAAAATAGTAAGCGCTCGAAGAAATTTTAAAGAGCGCAAGAATAAAGAAGAGCGCAATAAATCCAAAAGTCACATAGTAAACCGGCTGTTTCGCCGAAAGTAAAATCGCATTCAAAATAATCGTCAAAATTGTGATATGTGGAGTTAGCCAGCGAAGAAGTTTATGCGAAAGAAACAGATACGCAGTAATCGGACGCAGCGGATTTAAAAGTGGAATATACGAAAGCAAGTAATTGAAATTGGCGCGTCCAATGCGCACTTTACGACGATATTCGCCAATGCCTTCTTTCGAAGTTTGTTCTGTTCCAATTGCGCTCGAATCAAAAGTGCAAAAGAATCCTTTTTGCAAAACTTTCACCGCGATAAAGAAATCATCCATCACGCTTTTCTTTATCGGAAGTTCTGTATAAAGCGATTTGCGGATAGCGTAAAGCGCGCCGTTTCCGCCGACAAGCCGATCTAAAATGCCTTCAAATTTTTTGATTTCCGATTCCAAATCCCAATAGCTGCGTTCACCCGAGCCGAGCGGACTTCCACTTTTATCGGTTAAAATCAAATGCCCGCAGACACAACCGATTTTCGGATCGCAAAAAGGTGCGACGAGTTTTCGCACCACATTCGGAAAGAACATCGTATTCGCATCGCAGAACACGAGAATTTCTCCTTGCGCTAATTTCTGCAAACGATTTAACATCGCCGCTTTTCCCGCATTCTTCGGCGCTTTCACCAAAGTAATTCCGCGGTCTGCATAACGCGAAATAATTTCTGCCGTTTTATCAGCCGAGCCATCGTCGCCGATTAAAATTTCGAGCAATTCTCGCGGATAATCCAATTCCAAAAAATTCTGAATTTTCTTTTCGATAACAGCTTCTTCGTTAAACGCCGAAACGAGAATTGAAACTTTGGGAAGTTTTCCTTTGCCTTCGACTTTGCGATCTTTGCGACAAAAAATTTCGCTCACAAACGGAAGCGTTACCGGAAAGAGCACGTAGCAGTGCACCAAAAGAAAAAGCAAAATCCAAAAAGCGATTTCTAACGGCAAATAATTCATTGAGAAATCCATTCCTTTTCCTTTTCAAGGAATTGCATCAAAAGCATGCGCAGTTCATCGGAAGAAAGTTTCCCCGAATACGTGAGAATCGAAAGTCCCTTCGGCGCAATGAGCACGTAAGAGGGAACTGCTTGCAAATTCCAAACATCGAAGAAGCAACGATTCGCGGGCAATTTTTTGTCATCGCAAATAATCGAATCTTGAACTTCTTGATTTAAACGCACCGCGTGAAACCGCGAATTTAAAAGAGTAATCACCGATTTATCGCGATAAGTCGTCTTATCCATTTCGCGACAAGGCACGCACCAGTCCGCGACAATGTCCACGAAAATCAATTTATGATCGCTTTTCGCAGAGGCGAGCGCTTCGCTATAATTTTCCCAGCGCACAGAATCCGCAGAAACTTTTCCCGATTTTGCAGCAAACAAAATTCCGCAAAAAACGAAAATGCAAAAAACGATGCGTTTCATTTTTTTCCTTTCGAAGGAGTTGGCTGAGGCCGCGGCGGCGTAATCGCATCTGCAGCAATCGCTAACGAATCGATGTATTCCGAAACCGCGACTTGAAACGGTTCCCACAAATCCGAATGCGTTTGAATTCTTTCTGCAATCGAATCAAAACGTTCTGCGGTATAACCGTATTTTTCGAGGATTCTCACCCGCACAATGCGACCATCGGGAGAAATTTCTCCAAACTCGCGTTCTGCAACCCGCAGATCACCGTATAAGCGAACAAATTCCGGCGGAACAGAAGCCCGATCGGAACACGCTGCGTAAAAAAGCGCAAGCGCTCCGAAAACGAGTTTATTCCTTAAAGAGCCCATCGACATATTCCGCCTTATTAAAAGGCACGAGTTGGTCGATGCGTTCACCCATTCCGACCCAAAGGATAGGAACTTTGAGCGAGCTCGCAATCGAAAGGACAGAACCGCCATGAGCTGTGCCGTCGAGTTTCGTTACCACGAGTCCCGTTAACGGAAAACTCTGATTGAAAATTTTAGCTTGATTAATCGCATTCTGTCCGGTGTTACCGTCGATGACGAGCAGCATATCGTGCGGATAAGCAACGTCTTGCTTTTTCAAAACGCGGACGACTTTGGCGAGTTCTTCCATCAAGTAATCTTTGTTCTGCAAACGTCCAGCCGTATCGATGAAGACGATGTCGCAGCCACGGGCTTTTGCTGCAGCGCAAGCGTCAAACGCAACCGCCGCCGGGTCTGAACCTTCTGCGTGATGCACAAATTCTGCGCCCGCTCGTTCCGCCCAGACTTGAAGCTGTTCAATTGCCGCCGCGCGGAATGTATCGGCAGCAGCAATCATCACCTTATGACCTTCGTCTGCGAATTTTTTGGCAAGCTTTCCAATCGTCGTCGTTTTCCCTGCGCCGTTCACGCCGATGACAAGAATAACGTGCGGATTTCCTTTAAATTCAAACTTCGGCGGATCCATTAAAAAACGTTCCGCTTCAGAGCGAAGAATATCCAACACTTCATCTTGAGAAAGCGATTTTCCGAGCGCTTCTTCGCGGAGGGCATCCGTCAGCGTGAACGCAGCGCTTGTGCCCACGTCCGCTTTGATCAGACGCTCTTCCAAATCTTCGAGCATTTCATCGGTGACTTTGCCTTTGCCAGCAATGCCTTTAATTTCGCCGAGAATTGCATTGCGGGTTTTCGCGAGCCCGCTTTTAATTGCAGAAAAAAATCCCATTAGAGAATGCTCTTCACTTCATCGACAAGACCGTAAGCTTTCGCTTCTTCTGCCGACATAAAATTATCGCGTTCCGTATCGCGGTCCACTTCTTCTGCGGTTTTGCCTGTTGTCTTCGCAATAATTCCCGATGTAATCGAACGGATGCGAAGCATTTCTTCGGCTTGAATTTTAATATCGCTCGCCGGGCCTTCCATTTGACCTTGAATTAACGGCTGATGAATCATAATCCGCGCCGACGGCCAAGCGTAACGTTTTCCTTTTGCGCCTGCGGTTAAAAGGACTGCGCCCATCGAAGCCGCTTGTCCGCAGCAAACCGTAACCACATCGCTTTGGATGGCGTTCATGCAATCGTAAATGGCGAGGCCGCTCGAAATCACGCCGCCCGGGCTATTGATGTAAAAAGTAATGTCGTCGTGCGAAAGCGAATCGAGATAAATCAACTGCTTTACAATTTTTTCTGCGCTTTCATCATCGACTTGATTCCACAAAAAGACTTTGCGACTATTCGAAAAATACTCTTCGGCTTTTTTCATAAAGTCTGGAAGTTGTTCTTTCGCTTGATCTTTTTCTGTTTTCTTCGCGGCGTTCATAAGACTCCATCTGAATTGTTTTTTCTTCAATTTAAAAATTTTTCTTTTTTTGTTTTGGGGATTTTCTGCGGCGCTTTGCGCTACAAGGAAAATTTAGCCGTTTAATTAAATCTAAATTTCATCTCGTGGAACAAACAATCGTCGCCCCTGCAACTCCGAACGGAACTTCTGCGCTTGCCGTGATTCGCGTAAGCGGAAATGAATCGCGAACCATTTTGCAAAAAATGCTCGGCGTAAAAAACGCAATTCCTCGCACAGCAAATCTCGCCGAGATGCGTCATCCCGAAAGCGGAAAATTGTTGGATTCTCTCGTTTATATTTTTTATCAATCGCCGCATTCTTATACCGGCGAAGATTCTTTAGAACTTTTTCCGCACGGAAATCCGTTAATCGTTCGCAATATTCTTCAAGCGATGTGCTCAATTCAAAATGTGAGAATCGCATATCCCGGCGAATATACGAAGCGCGCTTTTTTAAATGGGAAAATGGATTTGGTGCAAGCGGAATCCGTCGCCGAAGTCATCCACAGTCAAACTCTCGCGGGCGTTGAAAATGCGCACAAACTTCTCTCCGGAAAATTTTCTTCCGACATTCACGCTCTCGCACATCAGCTGAAAAATTTATACGCAAGCATTGAACTCGACGTAGACTTTGTCGAAGAAGAAGCGGACCCCGATGTTTCAGGCTGGAAAGAACGCTTTGACGAAATTCAAAATCGCATTCAAAATTTAATTGCGCATTTTAAAAATTCGGGAACGCTTAATCGCAATCCGCGCGTCGTTTTTTACGGAGCCCCAAACGCCGGAAAATCCAGTTTGCTCAATGCGCTCTTAAAAGAAAATCGCGTTCTCGTAAGCAATATTCCTGGCACAACTCGCGACTTCATCGAAGCGACGTTGCATCTTTCTTCGGGCGATGTTACTCTCATCGATACCGCAGGCATCGCAGACATTCCGCAAAACGAACTCGATAAACGTTCGATGGAACAAAGCGAATCGGCAATTGAATCCGCCGATCTTTCCATTTGTCTCGTAGACATTACAAGCGTTCAAACCGAAGAATCGCAAAAGCTTTTGGCAAAAGCCCGCGCTAAAAAAAGTTGGATTATTTATTCCAAAAAAGATTTGAAGGAAAATTTTTCCGAGACGAATTCTGCTGATGAAATTTTTCTTTCGGCAAAAACGGGCGAAGGCTTGGAAAATTTTTGCAAAAAATTAGAAGCCACACTTTTCCCACAAGGTGAAAGCAGCGACGAATATTGGATTACAAGCGAACGCGAATGCGCCGCTTTGAAAGAAGCCTCCGCGGGAATTGACCGCATCCAAATTCTTTTACGCGAAAATCCCGCAGCAGAACTCATCGCTTTTGAAATGCGACAAGTCACAAATGCGCTCGCATCCATCATCGGAGAAATTTCTTCCGAAGATGTTTTGCAAACGATTTTCAGCGGATTTTGCATCGGCAAATAAATTCTCCCCAAATGGAAAAACCCGGCCGAAGCCGGGTTTACTAGAAAGGAGAGAGATGAAAAACGTTTGGGTAAAAAGACGCAATTAAGCGGCGTCTAACACTTGGTCAATTTTTGTGCTGCGGAGCTTTGCCAATGCGCGTTCTTTCACTTGGCGAACGCGTTCCTTCGAAAGTCCCACCATTTTGCCGATTTCTTTCAAATTCAAATCAGCGTCCATGTCCAAGCCATAATAAAGTCCGAGAACGCGATGTTCTTGTTCCGTCAAATTTTCTTTTAACAAATTGTTGAGAGAAGCTTGTTCGCCGTTCTTGGCTGCGAGCGCATCTGTCGCTTCGGTATCTGCCGGCAAGCATTCGCCGAGAGTCGAATCGCCATCTTCGCCGACAGGAGAATCGAGAGAAGAAGAACGTGCGCCCATCTGCAAAATTTTTTCAATTTCTTTTGCATTGTAACGGCTTGCGCCTTCGAGGCTTTCGGGGTCAATTACCATTTGACCGCCGACAACTTGACGCGTCTTTGTCGAAAGACGATTGAAGCGACGAAGCACCAATTCTTTTTCGGCGCTAATGCGCACCAAGCGAGCTTTTTCCGAAATGGCGCGGATAATATTTTGACGAATCCACCAAACCGCATAACTGATAAATTTGATTTTCTGATTCGGATCAAAACGGCGAGCGGCTTCGATTAAGCCCATATTGCCTTCGTTAATGAGTTCGCCAATGTCCAAGCCTTGGCCTTTATACAAGTTTGCAATGTTAACAACAAATTTCAAATTGGATTTTACAAGGAGATCAATCGCGCGACGATTGCCTTGATGGGCAAGAGGAATTAAAACTTTTTCTTGTTCGCGTGTGAGGAGCGGATACTTTGCGATGTCATTCAAGTATTGAAAGTAAATAGAATTCATCTGTCGTTACCTCTTTATTTTTTATAGCGACCTTTTCGCTACGCCTTGAATTTAAAGCCAAAATCCGGGTGAAGTGTCAGAAAGAGCCCTAGTTTTGGCAAAAGCTTCATCGCCTTTTTGTCTTTGTTTATCGTTTTTTTGTCATTATTCTGTCATTTTCCAAAAAAAAGTCCCTATATTGTGGACATGAAAACGATTAAGCAGAAAGAAAAATTGTCTTTGAGCGATTTTGAAAATTTTAATGCGATCAATTCTCGCCGAAAAATTCCCGAATGGCTCAGCGGAAGAAAGCCCGTTTCTGCGACATCGATGCGCATCATGATGCTTTTATTCTTTTTAGCGGTGGGTTATGTGGCAGCTTCTGCGGGAAGCATAGAGCCTTCATTTTCCAATAAAAATATCATCGCCGCATTTATCTGCGTGTTAAATTTTTTCCTCGGATTTTTTCTCAACCAAACTTTATTCGTTCCCAAATTTTTCTTTAAGCGAAAATTTGTCCTTTTCGCCTTTGTCAATGTTTTATTTCTCGTAGAATCTTCTCTCGTTCAAGATTTATTCATCCTTTGGGTAAGCGGATCTTGGGGACCTTTACTCGGTTCTTTTTACAGAATCGATTCGGTTGGACGCGCTTTATTTTTGTTCTTAATTTTCTTCATCATCACATTAATCGTTTGCACATTTAATGTGCTCTTCCGCTTAGGTGGTTTACATGCGCAAGAAGTATTCCAAAAACGCATCCAAGAAAATTTTTATTTGCAAGCAGACCTCGCATTCTTAAAGCAACAGCTTTCGTCGCACTTTCTTTTTAACACATTAAACAACATCACCGCTCTCGTTGATATCGATCCGAAACTTGCGCAAAAATCGATGATTCGCCTTTCTTCGGTTCTGCGGCAAATGTTACACGAATCCAAAGAAGAGAACGTTTCTCTTGAAACCGAACTTGACATTTTGCAAAAATATTGCGAATTAGAAAAATTGCGATTTGGTCCAAATATGCAATTCTCATTTACAACCGATGTGAAAGATCCCGAGAAACAAGTAGCGCCACTTTTCATGATGCCGCTGATTGAAAATGCGATTAAATATGGCATGCATCCCTCTGCGCCCTGCCGCATTGAAATTGCGATTTTTGAACAAAACGATGTTTTAAAATGTCACGTGGAAAATACCATCGCCCCGAAGACGGCCTCGACTCAAGTGAAAAGTGGAATCGGACTTTCCAATCTCAAGCGCCGCCTCGAAGTTTGTTATCCCGGCAAATACCTTTACAAAGCGGATAATTCGGCGGGCATTTACACGGCGGATTTACACATTGAACTCAATGGCTTTCAAACGCCAAGTGTAAAAGACTTTTCAATTTATAAAAATTAAAGCCGTCAATTCCTGAAAAATTTCCAAACAAAAAATACCCGAGCTTTTGGCTCGGGCATTTTTAGAATCACTTCTCTTCGTTAAGCAGAAGCCTTCACCTGGTTCACGACGGCAGCAAATGCTTCCGGATCGCTCACAGCGAGGTCAGCGAGAACCTTACGGTTGATGCTGATGTTCGCCTTGGACAACAGATGGATGAATTGGCTGTAGCTTAAATCAAATTCACGCACAGCTGCGTTCAAGCGGGTGATCCACAAAGTGCGGAATGCGCCCTTCTTGTCGCGACGGTGAGCGTATGCATATTGACCAGCATGAGCAACAGCGTCTTTCGCAAGACGAATGTTCGACTTACGACGGCCGTAGAAGCCCTTTGCAGCTTTGAGAATGTTCTTGCGGCGTGCGCGAGAAGGAACTCTAGTCTTAGAACGTGGCATTCTTACTTACTCCTTATGCTTTGACAAGCAGACGCTTGACTCTGTATTCATCGGATTTCTTGACGGTTCCGGCTTTACGCAAATTGCGCTTACGCTTTGTCGTCATCTTGGTAAGAATGTGGCGAAGACCAGCGCGTTTGAACTTCACGTGGCCGCTGCCGGTCACGCGGAAGCGCTTCTTAGCACCACCGTGGGTTTTCATCTTAGGCATTGTTTACCTCTTCGGTTTGTTGTGTAGCCTCACCTGCTGCCTTTGGCTCGGTTGCGGGCTTTTGCGGTGCAGCCTTAGGAGCTACTCCGCGACGTGGACCGTAGATGTAGAGAAGAGTATTCCCTTCCATCCGCGAATCCGTTTCCAATTCGCCGACATCTGCCAAATCTTCTTTGGCGCGTTCCATCAGTCGGCGGCCGTAGTCCATGTGCGCCATTTCGCGTCCACGGAACTGCATAATCAAACGAACTTTCATGCCATCTTCGAGGAAGCCGCGAATTTGCTTGATACGATACAAGTAATCGTTTTCTGCGGTCTTCGGATGCATTTTAATTTCTTTCAGCTTGACCACATGCTGCTTTGCTTTTGCAGCCTTTGCTTTCTTCGCTTGTTCGAACTTGTATTTGCTGTAATTGATAATACGGCAAACTGGCGGTTTCGCATTCGGCGAGACTTCCACCAGATCCAGTCCGGCGTTCTTTGCCATCTGCAAAGCTTTGCGCGTATCAATGACTTCTTGGGTTCCGTCTTCTTTGATTACGCGAACCGGAGAAATGTGAATGGCTTCGTTGATACGGGTGCCGTCAGCAGGACGGTTCGGCATTTGCCTCAGACGCGGATTAGGAAACAAGTTCTACTACCTCATGAAAATGGTTGAATTTGTCCGAAAATTTAGCAAAGATATGGAAAAAGTTCAACTTTTTCTTCTCTTCCCCTTTGGAATTTACCGTTTTTTTTGTATAATTGTGTTCGCTGCGGCGGTAGCTCAATGGTAGAGCTTTAGCCTTCCAAGCTAATGGTTGCCGGTTCGATCCCGGTCCGCCGCTCGAAAAAGCCCTCGGAAATTCTCCGCGGGCTTTTTTATTTTCCCTTTTCATTTTGCAGCGCTTTGCGCCCGTTAATTCCGAATCATCGGTTTTTCGGTTTTTACCACCGTAAACGATTCCAAGACTCCCGATTTCCAAACAAAGAAAACGGCGAGGAAAAATAAAAGCACCAAAAGAATTGTGCCGAAATTTGATTTCTGCGGTTCAAGTCCGCGAATGCGAGCGGTTTGCACTTTATTTTTGAATCGAGAATCGACAGCGTCGATCGTCACATAATCGCCGATGATAGGCTCGCGCGGAATACGCCCAAAGGCGCTTTTTGTAACGCCATAAGTTTTGTGAGTTGCCTCGGAATAAATCGTCCCCGTATGATTTGACGCATTCCAAGATGAAATTTTACCGATATCGACAACCATAAATGTCCTCCGTACTTTTTTACAATATACAAAAGCATTTTTGTGGGCATTTTATTCTCGGGAAAAAGCACAAAAAAAGCGGCCTTCGAAAAGACCGCTTTTTGCTTGGAAATGTTTCCGAAAATTAGATCGTATCCATTCTTTCGACGTCTTTTTCGTAATCGACGCCAGCGATGTCAAAGCCATTTGTCGCGAGGAAGTCGTGACGATAACCTTGAAGGTCGCCGAGTTCTGCGATGTTATTTTCGTTGACAATCGCCATATATTTTGCGACTTCTTCTTGCACCTTCGGATCCAATTCGAGTTCGTCGATGCGGATGCGCTTTTCGTCATCGGTCGGCACCGCT
This sequence comes from Hallerella porci, assembly GCF_003148885.1. NCBI lineage: Bacteria > Pseudomonadati > Fibrobacterota > Fibrobacteria > Fibrobacterales > Fibrobacteraceae > Hallerella > Hallerella porci. Next base: position 41,294 of record NZ_QGHD01000018.1, read on the forward strand.
TTACCCGTGTAAAGGCGTTCTGCAAACAAACGTTCCATCTGTTCGATGCAACCTTCGTGAGTGCCGTTTCTCTTCATAATTTTGAAGAGAATGGAGATGTAAAGCGGAATCAGAGGAATCACCGCCGAAGAACGGGTGACAAGGCCTTTGTTCACCGAAATGTAAGCTTCGCCGTTCAAAGACTTCTTGAGAGAAGCGTCAATTTCGCGGGCAGTGCGTTCGATATCTTTCTTCGCAGCTCCGATCGTACCGTCGCGGTAAATAGCATGCGTATAAGTCGGTCCAATGTAAGAGTAAGCAACCGTCTTCACGCCTTCGGCGAGAACGCCCGCTTCCGAAAGTTGTTGAATCCAACGTGCCCAGTCTTCGCCGCCCATGACTTTTACCGTCTGACGCTTTTCTTCTTCATTTGCCACTTCTGCGGTAATAATTGAGAACTTTCCGGTCACCACGTCCATCGTTGCGCCCGAGAACGTTTTCGTTAACGGCTTCAAAACGCTGCGGTATTTTTCGCCCGTCACCGGATCCACGCGGACAGCACTTGCCACACTGTAAATCACGAGGTCAATTTTTCCGAATTGCTTCGAAGCTTCGATAACTTGTTTCCGCATTTCGTCGGAGAATGCGTCACCATTAAATGTGACGCAGCCAAGACCCTTTGCCTTTGCAGCACGGTCAAATGCCATGTTGTTGTACCAGCCCGGGGTTCCGCTCTTCGATTCTGTGCCTTCTTTTTCGAAGGAAACGCCAATCGTATTTGCGCCGCATTCAAAAGCTGCAGCAATACGACTTGCAAGACCATAACCGGTGGAGCAACCGAGAACGAGGACGTTCTTCGGAGCACTCGGAAGTTTGCCGCGTTCTGCCGCCTTCTTTTCGACATAAGCGATTTGGTTTTCCACTTCTTTCGCACAGCCAATCGGATGAGCGTTAATGCACATGTTGCTGCGGATGAGAGGCTTGATAATCATAAGGTTGCTCCTTGTTAATCCTTAAACTTTTTGATGATAACGACGCCGTTGTGCCCGCCGAATCCAAGAGATGCGGACGCTGCACAATCGATGTTTCCAGCAATTCCCACATTCGGCGTATAATCCAAATCGCATTCCGGATCTGGATTTTCCAAATTGATTGTTGCAGGGTAGAATGAATTGGTAATGGCGAGAGTCGTGATAATCGCTTCAATTGCGCCAGCAGCACCGACGCAGTGACCCGTCATACTCTTCGTACTCGAAATTTTGATTTTCTTTGCGTGATCGCCGAGCGCAATTTTAAGCATTGCGGTTTCGGTCAAATCATTCAAATGCGTCGATGTACCATGCGCATTGTAATACTGAATTTCTTCGGGCTGAATTCCCGCATCTTGGATGGCGCGAGTTAATGCTTTCGCACAAGTTTCTCCACCCGGACGCGGACTCGTAATGTGATACGCATCCGCAGATGCACCGTAGCCGGCGAGTTCTGCATAAATGCGAGCACCGCGAGCCTTTGCGTGTTCCAATTCTTCGAGAACTAAAATGCCTCCGCCTTCGCCCATCACAAAACCGGAGCGGTCTTTATCAAATGGGCGCGAAGCTTTTTCTGGTGCGTCGTTGAATTTATCGGTAAGCGCATGCATTCCCGCAAAACTCTTGATGGAGAATTCGGTAATGCCACTTTCCGAACCACCCGCAAGACAAACATCTAAACGTCCAGAACGAATTGTGTCAAAAGCAAGGCCAATCGCATCGGTTCCCGAAGCGCAAGCGGTCGCAATCGTCCACGCGCAGCCGGTAATGCCAAGCGCAATTGAAACATTTGCGCCCGCTTCGTTTGCGATTAATTCGGGCATCGCAAGCGGCGATGCACGACGCTTTCCGCATTCGATGTACTTGGCATACGAGGCGTCAAAGACATCCATTCCGCTGAGGCCGTTTCCGGCAACGATTCCCGTTTTTTCGGCAGCGAGATCTTCTTTCGAAAGCTTTGCGTCGGCAACAGCTTCATTGGCTGCAGCGAGCAAAAACTGCGTAAACCGAGACATGCGGCGCGCTTCTTTCGGATCAATCCCGTGTTCTTCGGGCTTAAAATCCTTGATTTCTGCCGCAATTTTCACCGGGCAATTACTTGCATCAAAAAGCGTAATCGGAGCGACTCCGCTTTTTCCTTGTTGAATGGCCTTCCACAGCGAAGGAACCGTTTTTCCAATCGGAGAAACTGTGCCCATTCCCGTGATTACAACGCGTCTTTTGCTCATTTAATTCGCCTTGTCTTTCGGTTGTTCCTGCTTGTCTTTTTCACGAATCGCCACCCGCCGGATTTTTCCGCTGATGGTTTTCGGAAGTTCTGTGACAAAGTCAATGATACGCGGGCTCTTGTAAGATGCCGCCACTTTCTTTGTGAACAGTTGAATGTCCTTTGCGAGTTCCTTGGATGCGGTATAACCGCTCTGCAGAACGATTGTCGCCTTAATCGCTTGTCCGCGCGAAGCGTCTTCGACGCCCGTCACCGCGACTTCCAAAACCGCCGGGTGCTTCAAAAGAACTTCTTCGACTTCAAACGGACTGATGCGATAGCCGGAACTTTTAATCAAATCGTCCGTGCGCCCGACAAACCAGCAATAACCGTTCTGGTCGCGCCATGCGGTATCGCCCGTATGATACACGCCGCCTTCGAAAACTTTCTGCGTGCGTTCTTCGTCACGGTAATAACCGCCGAACATTCCGAACGGTTTTCCGCCATCGATGCGAATAATGATTTCACCGACTTCTTCTGCTTTACACGGCTTTCCTTCGGTATCCACGATATCGATGCGATAACCCGGAGACGGCATTCCCATCGAGCCCGAACGCGGATCTTTCCACGGATAATTTCCCATGGTGAGAGTGAGTTCCGTTTGACCGTAACCTTCGTACAATTTGATGCCGGTTTTCGCAAGCCAGCGATCGTAAATATCCGTGTTGAGAGCTTCGCCAGCAGTCACGCAATATTTGAGACTCGACAAATCATACTTCGCAGGATCATGCTGCAAAAGATAACGATAAACCGTCGGCGGAGCGCAGAATGTCGTGATTTTATATTCGGACATTTTTTCCAAAAGTTTGCCCGGAATAAAAGTGTTCATATCATAAGTGAACACAGCGCTTCCCGCGATCCATTGCCCGTAAATTTTTCCCCAGAGAGCTTTTGCCCAACCGGTTTCTGCAACGGTTAAATGACGCCCGTCATCGACGACATTTTGCCAATACTTCGCTGTCACAATGTGGCCAAGCGGATACGTAAATGTATGCGCCACCATTTTCGGATTGCTCGAAGTTCCGCTCGTAAAATAGATGACCATAATGTCATCATTTTTAATGGCGTCTTCGCCTGTCGGGCGTTCAAATTTCGAAGAGCAAATTTCGTAATCATCGTAGAAAGAAATCCAACCCTGACGCGGTTGACCAATAGCGACAAGGCTTTCGAGCGAAGGCGCTTTTTCTTTGGCAACTTCGATTTCTTTTTGCAAATTCGGATCATCGTATGCGACGACCATTTTAATTTCTGCCGCATTAAAGCGATATTCCAAATCCGCAGAAGTTAACATATTCGTTGCCGGCACAGCGATAGCGCCGATGCGATGCAAAGCCAAAAGGAAGAACCAGAATTCATAACGGCGGCGGAGCATTAACTGCACCCGATCCCCTTTCCGGATTCCGTGCTGCTTTAAGAAATTCGCAGTCCGCTTTGACGCAAGCGATAAATCCTTGAACGTAAAAATATGACGTTCATCATTATCATCGCACCAAACGAGAGCTTCTTTTTTGGGGCAAGTCTGCGCATAGTCGTCAACGACATCAAACGCAAAGTTAAAGTTTTCAGGAACGTGAATTTTGAAGTTCTCGTATAAATCTTCGTAAGAACTATATTCCACGCGATCGATAAATTTGAGAAGTTGATTCATAAAAACCCAGTAAAATTAAAGGATCAAAGATCTCTGTAAAAGATTTTTTCGCGTTTCGAAAGTGCATAGCGCACCAAATTCAAGATGCGTTTTTCACCGATGGAAGTAAAGTCCACATGGTGAATCGTAAGGCGCGGCGTTCCCAGCGGCGCTTGAATCGTAAGGCACGCAGACGTTTGCGCAATTCCCAAAGAAATATCCGGAAGACCTGCAAAGCTAATTCCCATCGAAAGGAATTTTTCTACCGGCTTTTCTTCCGCTTTCTTTTCCGTCGATTCGTCGGCATCTTCATGGACCGACACAATCAAATCGCGCTTTTTATAAATCGTCGTGCGATCTTCGTAAGTCTTAAATTTTTCAAGAATTTGATCTTTCAAATAATTGTTATCATACCACGCCGGCGGGACGTAACCAATCGGCAATTCTTCTTGGCCGAGCGCATACCAAAGCGCAATAGAACGATCGAGAAGAGTCTGCGATTCTTCTTTCGAAAGTCCCGCAAATTCGGCGACATTGCTCGAAAGCATCAAAGCGCTTTTACCAAACACCGAGCGTTCTTTGCTCAAGTTTGCAGCATGACGCGCACCGTGCAACAAAAGTTCGTGGCCGTCTGCTTTTAATTTGGCAACCGCTGCGCAAAAATTTTCGCGTTCTTCTTCGGGGGCAGCTCCCACAGCGGGCACAACCGCAACCGAAATCGGGGAACCAGCAGTGCTTGAAATCTGATCGATTTGCACTAGAGCTTTTTCAAAGTTCCGAATGTTGAAATCGTGGTAGCAAAGAATAAATCTTTTGCCTTTAAAATTTTCTGCCTCAGCTGCAGAAATGTCGGCGATATCTTTGTTCAGTTCCATTCAAATTCTCCTTTTTGCGGTAAAATAGAAAAAGCTGCAAAAAAGCGCCTTCAAAATAAAAACACATTCCACTTGCAAAAGCGTTTCCCGTCCCTTTTTCAAAAACGGCGGGATTATTTTCGCCGATTTCGCAAGCCGCATTTCCAAAGAACAGATGTAATTAACGAAGGATTTAATTAACGGGGATTTAGTAAAGGTCTGAAAAAAATGAAGGATTCACAAATTCTACTGGAACCATTAAAAACCGCTCCTTATATCCTAAAAAAGCCACAATCCCTTCAATAATGGACGGTTATGGAATTTCAGTTCACGAGTCTGCCGAACTAGTTGAAGAATAATCGATAAATTTATCAAATTCTCTTCGCCATAATGGTTCACGCTAAAGATGGCTTTATGAAAGCAATTTCAACACGATCATTGGCAAAATAAACTTTTTTGCTATTTTTTGAAACGTTTTTTACGGCGTATGGAATGACAAAACAAATCCTGTGCATTTTTTTGACAATGTTCGCTTTTTCCTTTGCGGAAAAGGATTTTGACAACGCAAAAGAGGAATTTGTAAGCGAACCGAAAAGTGGCGAAGAGGCGGCGAAATATATGACAGATTCCGAAGGAAATGTCTTGTTTGGAAAAGTTCCTTCGGTGGAAGAATGCAAATCCTACGATGGTCCCAAATTGCTGACCGAATTTGCATGGGGAGGGGACGAACGGTGAAAAATTAAAGTACTGCGTGACGTTTTTGTTTATGCTCGCCATTTTTGCTTGTTCTGAAAATACAGGCACGTCGCCCGGCAAGGTTGAAGACAACACACCCTTCGGATGGTTGGAAGGGGGATTTACTCCCGAGACAAGGTTCGATCGCGGCGGGGGTCTTCAAAAAGTAGCCCATTCCGGCGATTGGATTGTGTTAATGGATGCCTGGACAAGCCCGGTGGACAGCAACGATACCCTGTTTGGAAATTATACATACACGCCCAGACTGTTTATTTCCAAGATTGGCTCCGATCCGGTCGTTCCTCCACCAAAAACGCGCGTCAGAATGCTTTACGCTGATGAGGGAGGCATCTATGTGGGGACGTATGCCTCTGCCGAAATTCTTCAGTATCATCCTTTTGAAAAATTATGGAACATAAAAAAAATTATTAGTGTCCGGTAAAACTTTTTAATTCAACCTGAAATCTAACAAAAAAGGCGACTTCCGTTTCCGGGAGCCGCCGCTTTTGACTATAGTTTCTTTTGCACATAAAACAAATTCAAAAGCACTATGGAATGTAGAAATTTTACCGGACAGCCGATATACGCACAAATCACAAAATACCTCTCTAAAGGCGAAATTCTGGGGCAATCCCGCAGCGTTGGCGGGGAACGCTATGTCAAGAAGTTCGACGGGTTCCAGCACCTGCTCGTGCTGTTGTTCGCTGTATTCAAAAATTACAGGTCCCTGCGCGAAATCCTTACGGGAGTGAACACGGAAGCGAGGCACCTGTGGCACGCCGAGTTCACGGGACCGCTGAAGATGAGCACTTTCTCAGACGCGAACAACAGACGCCCCTGCAAGTTCTTCGAGGCCGTCTACAAGTCGCTCTACGAAAAGTTCGGCCGTTTTTTACCGGACAG